>JAQGIN010000328.1 GCA_028291125.1 Caulobacter sp. | reverse complement strand
TTCAAGCCGTTCAGTCGGCTCGACGAGTCGCGCAACCAGAACGAAAAGGGCGTCGGCCTGGGCCTGGCCATCGCCCGCGACATGGCCCGCGGCCTCGGCGGCGACCTGACCTTGGAGCGCTCGCCGCTGGGCGGCCTGCGGGCGGTGATGCGACTGCCGCGGTAAATGATCCCGAGCCCCGCGCGGCGCCGTTCGAAATACACAAATACGCGTTAGGGGGTGGTTAGCGGAGCCAGAGTCCTCGTGATAAGACCCCTCCCCCGCGTGGGGACGGCCGGCGTTGCAGGCTTCAGGAGAGGCACGGATGAGTAGGGTGCTGGTTATCGGCGCGGGCGGCGTCGGTTCGGTCGCCGTCCACAAGATGGCGATGAACACCGACGTCTTCTCGCACATCACCTTGGCGAGCCGTCGGAAGTCCAAGTGCGACGCCATCGCCGACTCCGTCAAGCAACGCACCGGCGTGACCATCGACACCGCGCAACTCGACGCCGACGACATCGGCGCGACCACGGCGCTGATCCGGGCCGGGAAGCCCTGGGTGGTGGTCAATCTGGCGCTGCCCTATCAGGACCTGTCGATCATGGAGGCCTGCCTGGCGGCCGGCGCCAACTATCTCGACACCGCCAATTACGAACCGCGCGACGAGGCCAAGTTCGAATACAGCTGGCAGTGGGCCTACCAGGACCGGTTCAAGGCGGCCGGCCTGATGGCCCTGCTCGGCAGCGGCTTCGACCCGGGCGTGACCTCGGTGTTCGCCACCTACACCAAGAAGCACCTGCTGGATCGCATCGACACCCTCGACATCCTCGACTGCAACGGCGGCGACACCGGCCTGCCCTTCGCCACCAACTTCAACCCGGAAATCAACATCCGCGAAGTGACCGCGCCGTCGCGGCACTGGGAGAACGGAACGTGGATCGAAGGCCCGGCGCTTAGCCGCAAGCAGGTGTTCGACTTCGACCAGATCGGCCCGAAGAACATGTACCTCATGTACCATGAGGAGCTCGAATCCCTGACCAAGTTCCACCCGGAGATCCAGCGCATCCGTTTTTGGATGACCTTCGGCGACTCCTACCTCAAGCACCTGGAAATGCTGGAAAACATCGGCATGACCCGCATTGAGCCGATGATGTTCCAAGGCCGCGAGATCATCCCCATCGAGTTCCTCAAGGCGCTGCTGCCCGAGCCGTCCTCGCTGGGCCCGATCACCAAGGGCAAGACCAATATCGGCACGATCGCCACGGGCGAAAAGAACGGCCAGGCCAGGACAGTCTACGTCAACAACGTCTGCGATCACCAGGACGCCTATGCCGAGACCGGCAATCAGGCCGTCAGCTACACGACCGGCGTGCCGGCGATGATCGGCGCCGCGCTGATGTTGAGCGGCCGGTGGAAGGGCGCGGGCGTGTTCAACATCGAGCAGCTCGACCCCGACCCGTTCATGGACATGCTGAACCAGCACGGCCTGCCCTGGAAGGTGCGGGATCTGGCGGCGCCGCTGGCCTTCTGATCGGTCATGGAAACCAAGGCCGCCGGGCCCGGCGCATTCGCCCGCTTTGATCTGAACCGCGTGCCCTCGCCCTGTTTCGTGGTCGATGAGGTCGCGGTGCGGCGTAATCTGGCCACGCTCAAGGACGTCGGCGACCGGGCCGGCGCCAAGGTGCTGCTGGCGCTGAAGGCCTTTTCGATGTGGGCGCTGGCCGACCTGGTGGGCGATTACCTGGACGGCGTCTGCGCCTCCGGCCTGTGGGAGGCGCGGCTGGCGCGCGAGCACTATCGCGGCCACCTGACCACCTATTCGCCGGCCTATAAGCGCGAGGACCTGGCCGAGATCCTGCGGCTGTCGGACTCGGTGATCTTCAATTCCCCCGACCAACTGGCGCGGTTCGCCGAGGTGATCGCGGCGGCGCGCGCCGGGGGCGAGGTGTTCGACATCGGCCTGCGCCTCAATCCCGAGCACAGCGAGGCGGAGGTGGCCAAGTACGACCCGTGCCAGACCGGCTCGCGCCTGGGCTTTCCGGTGTCGCAACTGCGGCCGGAGCACCTGGACGGCGTCGACGGCCTGCATATCCACGCCTTGTGCGAGCAAGGGTTCGAGCCGCTGCGGCGAATCTGGGTCTCGCTCGAGCCCAAGCTTGAGGGCATGCTGGGCGGGCTGAAGTGGCTGAACCTGGGCGGCGGCCACCACATCACCCGCCCCGACTATCGCAAGGACGACCTGATCGCCCTGCTGGACCAGATCGCCCAGCGACATGGGCTGCAGGTCTATCTCGAACCCGGCGAGGCCATCGCCCTGGACGCGGGCATCCTGGTCGGCGAGATCCTCGACACCTTCGAGAATGGACTGCCCGTCGCCATCACCGACATCTCGGCGACCTGCCACATGCCCGACGTCATCGAGGCGCCGTACCGGCCGGCGATGCTGAACGAGCGCCAGGCGGGCGTCACGGTCCGGATCGGCGGCCCCTCCTGCCTGGCCGGCGACATCATCGGCGACTACGTCTTCGCCGCGCCGCCGACGCCGGGAACGCGCATCGCCTTCCTGGACCAGGCCCACTATTCGATGGTCAAGACCACCACCTTCAACGGCGTGCCGCTGCCGGCGATCGCGCTGTGGAACAGCGACACCGACGCCCTGCGGCTGGTCCGACAGTTCGACTACGCGGACTTCCGCGACCGCCTGTCCTGAGGACGGCGGGACACGAAAACCTCTCCTTCGACAAGCTCAGGATGAGGTTTTCGACTGCCGCCATCGCTGAAATAGCCCTCATCCTGAGCTTGTCGAAGGACGAGGGCGGGCCCGCGGAGGCCCAGCTAGAACCCCGCCCCGACCTTCTTCAGCTGGGCGCGCATCTGTTTCAGGCGGTTATCGAGCTCGGCCATGGTGCGGTTCAGCGCGCCTTCGTCGTCGCGCCAGACCTGCAGCACCCGCGCCCACACCGCGGTCATCGCCGCCAGGCGGGCGGGGCCGGCGTCGACGCCGGCGGCCTCGAGGATGGCGCGGGCGGTGCGCGGGAAGCGGGCGGCGGCGGACAGCACGCCCTCGGAGCGGGCGATGGCGATCAGGGCGGCGCGGTGCGGCTCCATGGCCTCGATGCGGGCCATGGCGGCGTCGAACAGCCGGTCGTGGACCTCGCCGTCGGCCGCGGCCCCGGCGGTCAGGGCGGCGCCGTCGAAGCGTGTCGCCAGATGCGCCAGGACGGCGGCCTTGCCGGCGGCCAGGGCGTAGAGCTCGGCGAACGACACCCCGGCCTTGAGGGCGATGTCGCGCAGGGCGATCTCGTTCCAGGGACGGTCGGCGGCGAGCGCCAGGGCGGCGGCGGCGGCGCGGTCGAGGAGGTCGTCGGCGGCGGTCATGACGTCCAGATGGTGGCCGGCGGCCCGGCAAATCAAGTCCAGGCCCGTGAGGCGCGAACTTTAGCCGCCCAGTTCCTTCGAACGCCTTACCGCCGCGGCCAGGGCCTTGGGCGCAAGATCGCCAAAGCCGCCGGGGCCCATCAGCACGTCGAGGGCCGCGGCGGTGGTGCCGCCCGGCGAGGTGACCTGCTTGCGCAGTTCGGCCGGGGGGTCGCCCGCCTGGGCCATCAGGGCGGCCGAGCCGGCGATGGTGGCGCGGGCCAGCTGGGCGGAAGCCTCGGCGGTCAGGCCCAGGCCGACGCCGGCCGCCTCCAGCGCCTCGACGAAGGCGTACAGATAGGCCGGGGCCGAGCCGGAGACGGCGGTGGCGGCGTGCATCAACGCCTCGTCGTCGAGGTCGACCACCGTGGCCACCGGCGAAAACAGCGCGTGGGCCCGGGCCCGGGCGGCCGGGGTGTCGGCATGGACGCTGGCCACGCCCTGGCCGATGGCCACGGCGGTGGTCGGCATCACCCGGGCGACGGCGCGGCCGCCAAACGCCTCGGACAGGGTGGCGGCGGGGATCCCGGCGGCGATCGAGACGATCACCGCGTCCGGGGCCAGTTGCGGGACCACCTCGGCGATCGCCTCGCGCCAGATCTGCGGCTTGACCGCCAGCAGCACGGTCTTGGCGGCGGCGAGCGCCTCGAGCGGCGGATTGACCGTCGCGCCGGGGAAAGCCCCGGCCGGAAGGTGGGGGTCGCGGATGATCAGGTCGGCGGCGGTGAAGGCCCCGGCCCGGGCCCAGCCCTCGATCAGGGCCCCGCCCATGCGCCCGGCGCCGAGGAGGAGGATGGGGGTCATGGGCTCCGCGTCTCGCTCAAAGTCGTCATCCCGCAAGCCTCGCAGAGGCTATTCGGGACCCAGGGGCCACGGGCGCCGCCCTGGGTCCCGGCTGTTCGCTGCGCTTTGGCCGGATGACGACTGAAGGGCGGCGATTGAAAAGCTTACGCCTGGCCCACGGTCTCGAACATGCAGGCGGCCATGGCCTCGTCGGGGGTCTTGGCGCCTTGCAGCAGGAAGTCGAAGGCCGGGTAGAAGCGGTCGGCCGCCTCGACGGCGGCGTCGATCATCGAGGCCGCCTGGGCCATGGTCGGACGCTCGCCCGACGGCAGGGCCAGGGCGTGGCGGAACACCACCTCGCCGTCGTCGGTCCAGACCTCGAAATGGCCCAGCCAGACGCGCTGGTTGATCAGGGCCAGCAGCTCATAAGCCGAGGCGCGCTTGGCCTTGGGGGCGCGCATGTCGAGCGACAGGCACAGCTGCAGGCAATCGGCTTCCGGCCGCCAGGCGAACCACAGTTCGTAGTCCTTCCAGTCGCCGGTCAGGGCGAAGGCCAGATCACCGTCCTCGGTGCGGTCGAAAGTCAGATTTTCCGCCGCCAGGACATGCTCGACCACTTCGAGGGGGTCGAGAGCCAGGAGGACGTCGTCTTCTTCCGGGTGCGGGGTGTCCATGGCAACCTTTGGTCGTCGGGGAGGGCGAGCGTGAGACCCGCCGTGAATCACCGACGAGAGGAGAGTCTAGGCTGCTTCGCGAGCGCCGTCATAGCGCTTAGCGTCGCGGGGCGAAGCGGGGTTATTCGGCGGTTTTACCGGCCTTGGGAGCCGCGGCCTTCTTGGCTTTCAACCCGGCCACTTCTGCGCGCAGGGCGGCCAGGTCGGCCTTCAGGGCCTCGAAATCGTCGCGCCGCACCAGGTCGAGTTCGGCGGCGATGCGGTCGGCCTGGGCGCGGAAGGCGGTCTTGGCCTCCTCGCCGGCCGTCTGGGCCAGGCCCATGGCGGTCTGGGTCAGCTTGGCGAATTCGTCGAGAAAAGGGTTCTGGCTGTGCATCGCGTCCGAAGGGCCCGAGGGATCCAAAGTCCTTCCATATATGGCAAACAAAAGATGAAAGCGAAGGCCAAGCACCGTTAACGCTCGGGATTCCGCGGCCGCATGGTTAATCGTCGCCGGCGGAACGCGGATTTGGCTTCGCATGGGCTTCGGCGGAAAATAGGCTAGACCACCGATCCAAACCGGCCGGACGGAGCCCGCGCGTGACCTTTCCCGAGTTCGACCCCGTCCTGCTGCAGCTGGGCCCGCTGGCCATCCGCTGGTACGCCCTGGCCTATGTCGCCGGCATTCTGCTGGGCTGGCGCTACGCGGTGCGGCTGATCAACACCCCGAGGCTGTGGGGCGGCAGCGCCCCGACCGCCACCGCCGCCCAGATCGACGACCTGGTGCTGTGGATCACCCTGGGCGTCATCCTCGGCGGCCGCCTCGGCTATGTGCTGTTCTACATGCTGGGCAACGCCGAGCAGCGCGCCATCCTGGCCCAGAACCCGCTGGAGGTGTTCAAGGTCTGGGAAGGCGGCATGAGCTTCCACGGCGGCTTCCTCGGGGTCGCCGTCGCCATGGCGCTGTTCGCCTGGCGCTCGAAGATCGATCCGCTGCGGCTGGGCGATCTGGTGGCCCCGGTCGTGCCGATCGGCCTGCTGTTCGGCCGGCTGGCCAATTTCATCAATGGCGAGCTGTGGGGCCGGGTCACCGAGGTCCCCTGGGGCGTGGTGTTCTGCAACGCCCGCATCGAACAGACCTACGGCTTCTGCCCGGCCGGAACCCTGCCGCGCCATCCCAGCCAATTGTACGAGGCGGCGCTGGAGGGCCTGGCGCTGTTCGTGATCCTGCGGCTGTGCACCCACCGCTTGCTGTGGCTGCAGCGGCGTGGCGCGATCGTCGGGACCTTCCTGCTCGGCTACGGCCTGGCCCGGGTGGCGCTGGAGAACGTCCGCCAGCCCGACCAGGGCATGCCCGCCTTCCCGCTGGGCCTGACCATGGGCATGATGCTGTCGATCCCGATGATCCTGGTCGGCGCCGCGCTGATCTGGCGGGCCCTGAGCGAGCCGCCCCGCGTCGTCGACCATGAGCCTGCTTGATCGCCTGCGGGCGCAGATCGGCCAGACCGGCCCGATCACCGTGGCCGAATACATGACCCGCTGCCTGCACGACCCGCGCGACGGCTATTACGCCACCCGGCCGGCGCTCGGCCCCGAGGGCGACTTCGTCACCGCCCCGCTGGTCAGCCAGATGTTTGGCGAGCTGATCGGCTTGTGGCTGGTCGAGACCTGGACGCAGGCGGGCCGCCCCGCGCCGTTCCGCCTGGTCGAGATCGGCCCCGGCGATGGAACCCTGATGGCCGACCTGCTGCGCGCCGCCCGCCTGGCCCCCGACTTCCTGGCCGCCGCCGACCTGTGGCTGGTCGAGGTGTCCGAGCCGCTGGTCGCCCGCCAGGCGCGGACCCTGGCCGCCGCGCCGCCGACGCCGCGCTGGGCGTCGCGTCTGGAGGCCGTCCCCGGCGGCGCGCCGCTGCTGCTGGTCGCCAACGAATTGCTCGACTGCCTGCCGGTGCACCAGTTCGTCCGCACCGCGGACGGCTGGGCCGAGCGGATGGTGGGGCTGGACGCGGCGGGCGCCCTGGCCTTTGGCCTGAAGGCCCTGGCCCCGTCGCCGCGCCGCGGGCCGGTCGCCGTGGCCCAGCCGCCGCCGGTCACCGACGCGCCGGAAGACGCAGCCCCCGGCTCCGTCTGGGAGCAGTCGCCGGCCCAGACCGCCTTCGCCGCCGAACTGGGCCACCGCATCGCCCGCGACGGCGGCGTGGCCTTGCTGATCGACTACGGCCGCGACGCGCCCGGCTTCGGCGACACCCTGCAGGCGGTGCGCGGCCACGCCAAACAAGACCCGCTGGCGGCGCCGGGCCAGGCCGACCTCACCGCCTGGGCCGACTTCCCGGCCGTGCTGGCGGCGGCGCGCGAGGCGGGGGCCCAGGCCGGACCCCTGCTGACCCAAGGCGCGTTCCTGCAACGGCTGGGGATCGCCCAACGCGCCGCCGCCCTGGCCGCCGCCCGCCCCGACCGCGCCGACACCCTGGCCCGCCAGCTTGATCGGCTGGTCGAGCCGGCGCAGATGGGGGCCCTGTTCAAGGTCGGTTGCGTCCACGCGCCCGGCCCGCCGCCGCCCGCCTTCGAGGAGGCCTGAGATGCTCGACCTGCCGACGATCCAATCGCCGCTGCTGGCCGCCGCCGCCGGCGTGCGCCACGCCTTCTTCACCCGCCGGGGCGGGGTCTCGACCGGCCTGTACGAGAGTCTCAATCTCGGCCGCGGCTCGCAGGACGACGCCGCCGATGTCGACGAGAACCGGGCCCGCGCCGCGGCCTGGTTCGGGGCCGAGGCCGCCGATCTCAACACCTGCTTCCAGATCCATTCGACCATCGCCATCGTCGCCGACGGCTCGTGGGGCGACGTGCGGCCCGAGGGCGACGCGGTGGTCAGCAAGACCCCGGGCGTGGTCTGCGGGGCGCTGGCGGCCGACTGCGCCCCGGTGCTGATCGCCGATCCGCAGGCCCGCATCGTCGCCGCCGCCCACGCCGGCTGGAAGGGCGCCCTGGGCGGCATCGTCCAGGCGGCGGTCGACGCCATGGTCGAGCTGGGCGGCGATCCCGAGCGCATGGTCGCCGCCGTCGGCCCCTGCATCGGCCCGGCCTCCTACGAGGTCGGCCTGGAGTTCCTGGAGCGGTTCGAGGCCGACAGCCCCGGCTCCGGCCGGTTCTTCGCCCCGGGCCAGAGCGGCGACAAGCGGATGTTCGACCTGCCGGCCTTCGTGCTCGATCGGCTGCGCACCGCCGGGATCGAACAGCGCGAATGGGTGGGGCAAGACACCTGCGCGCAGGCCGAGCTGTTCTTCTCCAACCGCCGCGCCGTGCTCAAGGGCGAAGGCGATTACGGCCGGCTGCTGTCGGCCATCGCGCTGGACGCCTGAGCGGAAAACTTCCGCGTTCGGCGCCGCTTAGGGCTTGTTCCGGGGCCGTTGGCTGCTAGAAGCCCCGGCAACGGCGCCCCACCGAGATCCCCGCACCATGAAGCTGCTGTCCGGCAACTCCAACCGCACCCTCTCGCAGGCGATCGCCGAATATCTCGACATGCCGCTGACCCGCGCCCAGGTGCGCCGGTTCGCCGATCTCGAAGTGTTCGTCACCATCGACGAGAACGTGCGGGGCGAGGACGTCTTCGTCATCCAGTCGACCAGCTATCCGGCCAACGACAACCTGATGGAGCTGCTGATCTGCATCGACGCGCTGAAACGCGCCTCGGGCAAGCGGATCACCGCCGTGCTGCCGTATTTCGGCTATGCCCGCCAGGACCGCAAGACCGGCGGCCGCACGCCGATCTCGGCCAAGCTGGTGGCCAATCTGATCACCCGGGCCGGCGCCGACCGGGTGCTGACCATGGATCTGCACGCCGGCCAGATCCAGGGCTTCTTCGACATCCCCACCGACAACCTGCTGCCCTCGCGCTTGCTGGCCGACGACATCCGCCGCCACTACAAGCTGGGCCCCGACCTGATGATCGTCTCGCCCGACGTCGGCGGGGTGGTGCGGGCCCGGGCCCTGGCCAAGCGGCTGGAGGACGCCGACCTGGCCATCGTCGACAAGCGCCGCTCGGGGCCCGGCCAGAGCGAGGTGATGAACATCATCGGCGACGTCTCGGGCCGCCGCTGCATCCTGTTCGACGACATCGCCGACTCGGCCGGCACCCTGTGCAACGCCGCCGCCGCCCTGGTGGCCCAAGGCGCGACCTCGGTCAGCGCCTATGTCACCCACGGCGTGCTGTCGGGCGCGGCCCCCGACCGGGTGGCCAATTCGGCCTTGACCGAACTGGTGGTCACCGACTCCATCGAGGCCTCCGACCCGGTCAAGGCCTGCGCCAAGATCCGCTATGTCAGTTGCGCGCCGCTGATCGGCGAGGCGATCCGTCGGATCGCCAACGAGGAATCGGTCTCCAAGCTGTTCGACTGACCGCCGACCGCGGCGACAAAAGCCGCCACGGTCACGCTTGTAAAAACATGGTTAACGGGCTGACAGTCATAATCTGGCCCATAGCGCCCGATACCGGCGTGGTCTCAAATCTTATGGGGAAGTTCACCGGATGAATTCCGTCCTGCGCGCGCGTCAGGCGCTGACGGCCGTCGGCGCCGCCCTGGCCCTGCTGGTCTCCAGCTGCGCCTCGCCGCCGCCGCCGCCCCCGCCCGTCATCGCCGCGCCGCCCGCCCCACCGCCGATCACCCTGTCGAACACGCTGATCGAGCAGGCCAGCGCCTTTCACAGCTATATGCAACGGGCCGGGGCGATCAGCTCCACCTTCCAGGACGGCGACCAGATCGCCAGTTCGCTGAAGGTGGCCGCCGCCTACGAGCCCAAGCAGTTCCAGGTTGGGGCCACCGCCTACGCCGCCGTCCTGGCCCTGCAGGACCCGACCTTCGTCACCGCCGTGCGGGCCTTCGTCATCGATCCGGTGCAGCGCCAGCAGGTCATCGCCCAGCTGGCCGCCGATCCCGCCTACGCGGTCGGCTTCAAGGGCTCCGACACCGCCGCCGGCCTGATCATCGATGGCCTCAGCGCCGACGGCCTGCAGGTCTACACCACCGGCAAGGCCGTCAAGCAGGCGGCCTACGATGTGCAGCACTCGGCCTGGTCCAAGGCCTCGGTGCCCGATCGCGACGTGCGCCTGGCCACCGCCAAGTCACTGTCGGCCGTCCCGGCCCTGGCCGACAGCGCCGATGTCGCCCGCCTGCAGCTGGCTTCGAGCGGCGCCCAGCCGCTGACCCTGACCCCGCGCGCCGCCGAGGCCCCTTATCGCCCGCTGGTGATCCGCGGCCTGGCCGTGGCCGCCCTGGCCGCCCTCGGCGCGGCCGGCGATCCCAATCTCGACCTGATCAAGGCGGTGATGGCCGAGCCCAACACCGACATGTGCCTGAACATGGCCAAGCTGAACCTCTACCAGTGTCTGGCGGTGTCCAAGCCGCACTACGAGGACGTGTTCTGCCTGGGCCAGCACATCCTGATGGACACCGGCCAGTGCGTGGTGAAGGCCTCTGGCGCGGCCATGCCGGTCGAGCCGCCGCCGCCCGTGCTGATCAAGGCCACGCCGGTGAAGGCCCCGGTCAAGGCCAAG
>JAQGIN010000314.1 GCA_028291125.1 Caulobacter sp. | reverse complement strand
ATTGGCGAAACAGGCGGTGACGCCGTTGTCGGCCAGGGTGGTGATCAGGGCGTCGGCGCCGTTCATCGAGGTTTCCATTCCCATTGTCTGTCGCGGCTAGAGCAGCACGATGACGCCGTCGTCCGGCCCCTGGGCGAACAGCCGCGCGACCTCGTTGGGCCGGCGGCCCCGCGCCAGGGCCTGGTTGAGATAGCCCTTGTCGGTCAGCTCACCCGAGGCGGCGTCCGGCGGGCCGTCGAGGATCAGGGCCCGCTTGATCCGGCCGCCGCCGCCCTTGGCCGCGGCGTTCAGCCGTTCGAGCCCGGCCCGCACCGCCGCCATCACCGCCGCCGCGTCGCCCAGACCGTCGCAGAAGGCCGCGTCGCGGAACAGCATCAGGCCGACGCCGTCCTCGCCCTCGCCGCAGACCACGGCGTCGGCCACCGCGCCGCCGATCGCCGAGACGGCGGCGACCCGCAGCGCGCCGGCGGCCACGAAGGTTCCATTGGCCAGCTTGAAGTTCTCGACCAGCCGGCCGTCGAACACCAGGCCGGCGGCCGGGTCGTCGGGATCGGCCAGGCGGGCGGCGTCGCCCAGGCGATAGAAGCCGTCCGCGTCGAAGGCCGCCTGGGTGGCCTCCGGCTGGTCCAGATAGCCGGGCGAGACCTGCGGCCCCTTGACCCGAATCTCGAACTTGTCGCCCTCGGGAACCAGCTTCACCGCCGTGCCCGGGGTCGGCAGGCCGATCATGCCGGAGCGGGCGTTCAGCCAGTGGATGTTGCAGGCGGTGGGCCCGGTCTCGGTGGCCCCGTAGCCGGCGGCGAAGGTGACGCGCTGGCCGATGGTGCGCAGGGCCACGGCCTGGACGCGGTCGAGGATGCTCTGGGCCATCGACGCCCCGCCATATTGCAGCACCCGCACCTTGGCGAAGAAGGTGGCGGCCAGGGCGTCGTCGCGCTCCAGCTCGCCGGCCAGCAGGCCCCAGCCGGCCGGCACCATGTTGTGATAGGTGGTCGAGACCTCGCGCAGGTTGCGCACCGTCTCGGCGAAGCGGGCGGCGGTCGGCTGGCCGGCGTCGACGTATAGGGTCCCGCCCCGGTGCAGCACCATGTGCAGGATGGCGTTGGCCCCCAGGCTGTGGCTCCAGGGCGCGGAATTGACTAGCACCGGCGGCTCGGGATCGGCGTAGCAGGCCTCGATCTGGGCGGCGTTGAGGGCGATGTTGCGGTGGGTGCAGATCACCGCCTTGGGCAGGCCGGTCGAGCCCGAGGTCAGCAGCAGCTTGGCCACGTCGTCCGGACCGCAGGCGGCGGCCGTCGGGGTCGCGGTCAGCAGGTCGGCGAAGGCGATGTCGCCGCCGCGAGGGTGGCGGCTGGCCACCACCGGCAAACCGGCCAGACACGGCGCGGCCAGGGCCTCGGCGAAGGCGGCCGCGTCGTCGACATAGACCGCCGCCGGCTTCAGCCGTTCGACGGCGTGGGTCAGGCGCGACAACTGCGCCCCGGCCAGGCCGTACTGCGGCGACACCGGCGCGGCCGGCGCCCCCAGGCTCATGGCGGCGTAGGCGATCAGGGCATGGTCGAGGCCATTGCGGGCCAGGATCAGCAGCGGCTCGCCGCGGCCCAGGCCCAGGGCCGCCAGACCCCCGGCCAGGGCCGCCACCCGCGCCGAGGCCTGGCCATAGGTCGCCGTCCGCCAGCCCTCGCCGTTGCGTTCGGCCAACCACACCCGATCGGGCGCCGCCGCGGCCCAGTGGTCGAGCGGCGCGATCATCGTCTCGAAGCGGCGCGAGAACGGGGTCGGATTGGCCAGGATCAGGGTTCCGTCCGGCCGGCGCTCGACATCGAGGGCGCGGGGCGCGTAGCGGGCGTCGCGGAAGGGGGCGTCAGCGGTACCGTCCATCGCCCCTTATCCCGCGCCTCCCACGGCGGTTCAATCCGCGACGAGACGATCGCGGCGACGAACCAGCCACAGCCGCTCGGCCGGGGCCGGGTCGAGGGCCAGGGCGCGGTCATAGGCGGCGTGGGATTCGGCCGTCCGCCCCAGCCGCGCCAGCAGGTCGGCGCGCACCGCGTGATAGGGGCCGAAGGCGGCCAGGCCGTCGGCGTTCAGCGCCTCGACTTCCCTCAGGGCCGCCGCCGGACCCGCGACTTCCGCCAAGGCCACCGACCGGTTCAGCCGCACCACCGCGTCGTCGCGCCAGGTCAGCAGGGCGTCGTAGAGGGCCAGCACCGCCGGCCAGGGCGCGGGCTCGGCCAGGTCGCGGCGGGCGCACCAGGCGGCATGGATGGCGGCCTGCAGCTGGCGCGGCCCGGGCCGGCGACAGAGCGCCGCACGGCGCAGCAGGGCCTCGGCCTCGGCGATCTGGGCCGTCCGCCACAGGGCCGGATCCTGTTCCGACAGCGGCGTCATCGCCCCGTCCTCGTCCAGCCGGGCCGGGCGGCGGGCCTCGGCGTAGCGAACCAGGGCGGCGAAGGCCAGGCACTCGGGCTCGTCGGGCAGCAGCTCGGCCAGCACGGCGGTCAGGGCCAGCATCTCGGTGGCGTAGCCGGCGTGAGCGCCCGCCCCGGCCGCGTCCTCGTGGGCCTTGGCGTAGGCCACCTCCAGGGTCGACAGCACCGCGCCCAGCCGTTCGGGCCAGGCCTCCGGGCCGGGAACCTCGAAGGCGATGCCGGCCTCGGCGATCTTTCGCTTGGCCCGCACCAGGCGCTGGGCCAGGGCCCCCTCGCTGACCAGGAAGGCGCGGGCGATCTCCGGGGTGGTCAGGCCGCAGACCAGGCGCAGGGTCAGGGCGGCGCGGGCGTCGGGGGCCACCGCCGGATGGCAGCAAACGAAGATCAGCCGCAGCCGCTCGTCGGGGATCAGGCGGTCGTCGCGGGTCAACAGCTCCTCCGCGGAGGGTTCGGGGGCCGGCGGGTCGGGCGGCAGGCGCTGACGTGTGCGGCGACGGCGGATGGCGTCCAGGGCCGAGCGTCGGGCCACGGCGTAGAGCCAGGCGGCCGGGTCGCGGGGCGCGCCGTCGCGCGGCCAGACCGCCGCCGCCCGCGCGCAGGCCTCGGCGAAGGCGTCCTCGGCCAGGTCGAGGTCGCGGAACTGGGCGGCCAGGGCGGCGATCACCCGCCCCCCGGCCTCCCGCGCCGCCCGATCGAGGGACGCCCCCGTCATACGCCGCTAGGTCCCTTCGATCACCGGCCGCACCTCGACCGAGCCGTCGCCCGACAGCGGCAGCTTGCGGGCCCAGGCCAGGGCGGCGTCGAGGTCGGCGACCTCGATCAGATAGAAACCGCCCAGCTGCTCCTTGGCCTCGGCGAACGGGCCGTCGTGCAGCCCGTACTGGCCGCGGGTCTTGCGCACCGTGGTGGCGGTGGCGCCCGTCTTCAGGCCCGCTCCGCCCTTGAGCAGCCCCTTCTGGGCCAGCTCGCCGGCGAAGGCCCGGTGGGCCTCGATGATCGCCTGCCAGGCGCGGCCGCCCTCGTCGCGATATTGGCTTTCGTCCTCGTAGATCAGCAGGGCGTACTGCATCGGTCGATCCTTCCTCGATCACGGCCCGGCGGGCTCGCCGGGCCTTGCGGACGAGAGACGCGCCAGCCTGGCCGGGATCGACCAAGCCCGCCGCGATTTTTTTACGCCGCGATCGGACGCACCTCGACCTTGGCCCCGTCGAGCAACGGAATCTTCCCCGCCCAGGCCAGGGCGGCGTCGATGTCGGCCGCCTCGATCAGGTAGAAGCCGCCCAACTGCTCCTTGGTCTCGGCGAACGGGCCGTCGTGAACACTGCGGCCGTCGCCGTCCTTCTCGAGCGTGCGGGCCGTGGCCACCGGCTCCAGCCGCGCGGCGCTCCAGGCGACGTCCTGGCCGGCCAGCTCGGCCTGCAGCTGGGCGTGGCCGGCCATGATCGCCGGCAGCCCGCCCGCCGCCGCGGCCTTGGCGAACGTGGCTTCGACGCTGTAGATCAGCAGCAGATATTTCATGGCCGTCTCCCAAATGGCGGCGCCCATCGCGCCGCCTGGCGGAGAGACGCGCGAGCATGGCGAAATTCGACAGACCGCCGCGAAAAAGTCGAGCGCGCCGCCTATCCCGCCAGGGTCTCCAGGAACCGCACCGGCGCGCCGGTTCCCTCGGCGACGATCTCGTCGTCGCGCATCACCACCACGCCGCGGACGATGGTCGCCATCGGCCAGGCCTTGGCCTCGAAGCCGTCGAACGGCGTCCAGCCCGAGCGGGTGGCCATCCAGTCGTGGGTGATGGTCCGCCGCGCCTTCATGTCGACGATGGTGAAGTCGGCGTCGAAGCCCTCGGCGATGCGGCCCTTGTCGGCCAGGCCGAAGACGCGGTTGACGCCATGGCTGGTCAGGTCGACGAAGCGCTCCAGACTCAACCGGCCGTCGACCACGTGGGTCAGCATGATCGGCACCAGGGTCTGGACGCCCGGCATGCCCGACGGCGAGGCCGGATAGGGCCGGGCCTTCTCCTCGCGGGTGTGGGGGGCGTGGTCGGAGCCGAGCACGTCGGCGATGCCGGCCTCGATGCCACGCCAGACCCCGGCCACGTGCTCGGCCGAGCGGATCGGCGGGTTCATCTGGGCGAAGCCCTTCAGCCGTTCATAGGCCTCGGGAGCGACCAGGGTCAGGTGCTGCGGGGTGACCTCGACGCTGGCCACGTCCTTGTGCTTGGCCAGGAAGTCGATCTCCTGGTGGGTGGTGACGTGCAGCACGTGAATGCGCTTGCCGAGCGACTTGGCGATGCGCACCAGGCGCTCGGTCGACTGCATGGCCGCCTGGGCGTCGCGGACCTCCGGATGGCTGGTCCAGTCGCCGGGCCGGGCCAGGCTGCGGCGCTCGGCCAGGCGGTACTCGTCCTCGGAGTGGAAGGCGGCGCGGCGATTGACGTGCCGCAGCACGTTCTCGACCCCCTCGTCGTCCTGCACCAGCAAGCTGCCGGTCGAGGCGCCCATGAACACCTTGATGCCGCAGCAGCCCGGCAGGCGCTCCAGCTCGCCCAGGAATGTCGCGTTCTCGTGGGTGCCGCCGACATAGAAGGCGTGGTCGGTGTGCATCCGGCCCTTGGCGCGCGTCAGCTTGTCGGCCAGGGCGTCGGGGTCGGTGGTGGTCGGCTCGGTGTTGGGCATCTCGAACACGGCGACGACGCCGCCCAGGGCCGCGCCGCGCGAGCCGCTCTCGAGGTCTTCCTTCCACTCCAGGCCGGGTTCGCGGAAGTGCACCTGGCTGTCGATGACCCCGGGCAGCACCGTCAGGCCCGTGGCGTCGAACACCTCGCCGGCCGAGGCCTGGCCAAGGTCGCCGATGGCGACGATCTTGCCGGCCCGCACGCCGATGTCGGCTAGGCCGCGGCCGGCGTGGTTGACCACCTCGCCGCCGCGCACGATCAGGTCATAGGTCTGGGACATGGCTGGCCTCGACTGCGTCCGCCGGCCGGCCGGACGCCGCGCCTGGACTTAGGATGGGTCGGGAGTCTCGCTCGCGGCCGGGTCGGCGACCGGGGCGGGGCTCGGGGTCTGCGTGTCCCTTAGCAGGTCCTTCGCCGCCCTGACCACCGTCGCCACCGGCAGGTCGCTCATATGGCGGATCGCCTGCGACAGGTCGGGATCGATGGCCATGAACTGCTCGAAGGTGCGGGGGCCGCGCACGACGCGGGTGTTGGGGCCCCAGGGGCCGTAGCGGCGCTCGTCCGACGGGCCGAACAGGCCGATGGTCGGGGTCCCGGCGGCGGCGGCGATGTGCATCAGGCCGGAGTCGTTGCCGATGAACAGCCGCGCCCGCTTCAGGCAGGCATGGGCGGTCAGCAGGTCGATCTTGCCGGTCAGGTCGATGCAGCGGCCCTTGGGGGCGGCGCCGCGCAGCTCGTCGACCATGCGCACGTCCTCGGGCCCGCCGAGGATCAGCAGTCGGCCGCCGGCCAGAGGCCCGCGCGGGTCCAGCAGCTGGGCCACGGTCTGGCCGTAGCGCTCGATCGGCCAGACCTTGCCGACCCAGTTGGCGGCCGGGCCGACCGCCAGGATCGGACCCAGGTCTTCCCCCGGCTTGAGGCCCAGCATCTGATCGGCCAGGGCCTCGACCTCGGGGGTGATGTAGAGAAACGGGGCCGGCGGTTCGTCGAGCTTCAGCACCCGGGCGGCCTCGACCACCTTGTGCACCGGCTCGCCGCCCAGGGCGCGGCGATAGACCGCCCGCCGCTCGCGGCGCAGGAAATGGGCGATGCCCGAGCCGCGCAGGTCGACCACCAGGCCCCATTTGCGGTCGCGCACCTGGCGCCACAGCTTGAACCAGTGGCCCTTGCCGCGGCCCTTCTCCATGACGATCACCCGCTCGAGACCCGGCGTGTGGGCGAACAGCGGCGCGGCCAGCGGCCCGGCGACGATGGTGAAGCGGGCGCCCGGGATTTCGTCGGCGAGCTTCTTGATCAGGCCTGACGAAAGCACGGCGTCGCCGATGCGCGTCGCGGTGATGAAGAGAATCGGGAAGGCCCGTTGTGTCATCGGATCCTCTATAGAGCGATGCGCCCTGGCGCGCGAGGCCACGCGGGGCCACATGGAGCGTCATGACGCCGAAAAGCCCTCAGATCGCCCAACTCACCAGCCGCGCGCTCGTCAATGTGACGGGTCCGGACTGGCGCGGCTTCCTGCAAGGCTTGCTGACCCAGGACGTCGACAGCCTGGCCGTCGGCGAACTACGCTTGGCGGCCATGCTGACCCCCCAGGGCCGGCTGCTCTACGACCTGTTCGTCGCCGGTGTCGAAAATGGGGCGTTGATCGATGTCGCCGCCGTCCATCGCGACGCCTTGATCCAGCGGCTGACGATGTATCGCCTGCGGGCCAAGGTCGAGATCGCGGCGTCGGACGCTCCGGTCACGGCGCTGTGGAACGGCGAAGGCGGCCCGGACTGGTTCGCCGATCCCCGCCTGCCGGCGCTCGGCTTTCGCGGCTACGGCCTGGCCGTCGCCCCCACCGCCACCGAGGCCGCCCACGACGCCCACCGCCTGGCGCTCGGCGTGCCGGCCCCCGCCGACTGGGGAACGGATGCGAGCTATCCGATCGAGGCCAATTTCGACCTGCTGGGCGGCATCGACTTCAAGAAGGGCTGTTTCGTCGGCCAGGAGACCACTTCGCGGATGAAGCGCCGGGGCGCGGTGAAGACCCGCATGCTGCCGATCACCTTCGAAGGCCCGGCCCCCGCCGCCGGGACCGAGGTGCTGGCCGGGACCTTACGGGCCGGCCTGGTGCTGTCGGGCGGCGACGGCCGGGCCATGGCCGCCCTGCGGCTGGACCGCATCGACGGCGCGGCGTTGAGCGTCGACGGCCGGCCGGTGATCGTCGACTGGCCCGCCTGGATGCCAACGGCCTAGCCCTACCCGCCTTCGTGTTCCCGAAAAGTTCTAGAAATCGCCGCCAACTTCCGCCAAGCTTCGCCCATGACCGAGATTCAACGCTGCACCTGGCGCGGCATGAACGGCGACCCGTTCTACGAAGCCTATCACGACACCGAATGGGGCGTGCCCGAGTACGATTCCCGCGCCCTGTGGGAGAAGCTGGTGCTGGACGGCTTCCAGGCCGGGCTGTCGTGGATCACCATCCTGCGCAAGCGCGAGGCCTTCCGCGCCGCCTTCGCCAATTTCGACCCTGAGATCGTCGCCCGCTTCGGCGACGCCGACCGCGCCCGGCTGATGAACGATTCCGGCATCATCCGCTCGAACGGCAAGATCGACGCCGCCATCGGCGGGGCGAGGATCTATCTCGACATGCGCGAGCGCGGCGAGGATCTGGGGACGATGCTCTGGGACAGGGTCGGCGGCTCGCCGATCCAGAACGCCTGGACGCCCGACACCGGCGTGCCGGCCCAGACGCCGCTGGCCGTCGATATGGCCAAAGCGCTGAAGGCCAAGGGCTTCAAATACTGCGGCCCGGTGATCGTCTACGCCTTCATGCAGGCCACCGGCCTGGTCAACGACCACCTGACCCACTGCTTTCGCCATGAGGAATGCAAGGCGATGGCGCGGTAGGGCCCTGATCGGAGCGCCCTCTCACAGCCGTCATCCCGGACGGCCCGAAGGGACGATCCGGGATGACGCCGGTGGAGGACATTCACAACCCCGCCAAATCTCCCTAAACATCCCCTCATGCGATCAGGCCCCGACATGATGCTGGAAGCCGCCTGCCTCGACGGCCCGGTCTGCGGCGTCGACGAGGCCGGGCGCGGGCCTTGGGCCGGGCCGGTCAGCGCCGGGGCGGTGATCCTCCACCCCGACCGCGTGCCCGAGGGGCTGAACGACTCCAAGAAGCTCACCGCCAAGGCCCGCGCGGCGCTGGAGATCGAGATCAAGGCGTCGGCCGTGGCCTGGGGCGTCGGCTTCGCCTCGATCGAGGAGATCGCGCGGATCAACATCCTGCACGCCGCCGGCCTGGCCATGTGTCGGGCCATCGAGGCGCTGGACGTCAAGCCGGCCTTCGCCCTGGTCGACGGCAATTACGCCTTCAAGCTGCCGTGCCCGATCAAGACGGTGGTCAAGGGCGACAGCCTGTCGTGCTCGATCGCCGCCGCCTCGATCCTGGCCAAGGTGGCGCGCGACCGACTGATGGTCGAGATGGACGCCCTCCACCCCGGCTATGGCTTCGCCGGCCACAAGGGCTATCACGCCCAGATCCATGTCGAGGCCCTGCGGCGCCTGGGCCCGTCGCCGATCCACCGGCTGGGCTGGGCCCCGGTGAAGCTGGCGATCCTGGGTCAACTCGACGCCGAGGCCTTCGCCGTCGAAATCGATTAATCTGTCGCTAACCACGCGCGGTAACAGACCGTTCACCACGTGAGTCCAGGATTCCGCTTCGTGTTTTTTACGGGAAGCGGACCATGTCCTTCGGGCCGGAAACGATTATCCACGGCGACTGCATCGCGGCGATGAACGCCCTGCCGGAAAAGTCGGTCGACCTGATCTTCGCCGATCCGCCCTATAATCTGCAGCTAGGCGGCGATCTGCTGCGCCCCGACAATTCCAAGGTCGACGCCGTCGACGACCATTGGGACCAGTTCGAGAGCTTCGCCGTCTACGACCAGTTCACCCGCGACTGGATGAAGGCCGCCCGCCGGGTGTTGAAGGACGACGGCGCCCTGTGGGTGATCGGTAGCTACCACAACATCTTCCGCGTCGGCACCGTGCTGCAGGACCTGGGCTTCTGGATCCTCAACGACGTCATCTGGCGCAAGTCCAACCCGATGCCGAACTTCAAGGGCACCCGCTTCGCCAACGCCCACGAGACCCTGATCTGGGCTTCCAAGAGCCAGGGGGCCAAGCGCTACACCTTCAATTACGACGCGCTGAAGATGGCCAATGACGAGGTGCAGATGCGCTCGGACTGGACCCTGCCGCTGTGCACCGGCGAGGAGCGCATCAAGGGCCCCGACGGCCAGAAGGCCCACCCGACCCAGAAGCCCGAGGCCCTGCTGCACCGGGTGATCCTGGCCTCGACCAAGCCGGGCGACGTCATCCTCGACCCGTTCTTCGGGGTGGGCACCACCGGCGCGGCCGCCAAGCGCCTGGGCCGCCGGTTCGTCGGCATCGAGCGCGAGGCCGAATACATCCACTTCGCCAAGGAACGGATCGCCAAGGTCACCCCGGTGTCTCTCCAAGATCTCGATGTCATGGGTTCAAAGAGAGCCGAGCCGCGGGTGCCGTTCGGCAGCATCGTCGAGGCCGGCCTGCTCAATCCCGGCGACACCCTGTTCTGCTCCAAGGGTGCCCACGCCGCCAAGGTGCGGGCCGACGGCTCGATCGTGGTCGGCGACCTGGCCGGCTCGATCCACAAGATCGGGGCCATGGTGCAGTCGGCCCCGGCCTGCAACGGCTGGACCTATTGGCACTTCAAGACCGACAAGGGCCTGGCCCCGATCGACGTGCTGCGCGCCCAGGTGCGGGCGGGGATGAACTAGGAAAACAACTCGTCATCCCGGACGGCGTAGCCGATCCGGGACCCAGGGGCCGGCGCACCACGGTTGCCCCTGGGTCCCGGCTCTCCGCTTCGCTGCGGCCGGGATGACGAGATGAAGGTGCGGCTCTAGATCAACCGCTCCGCCGCTCGGGCCGCCTTCAGGAAGACGCTGGGCAAGGCCGAGAGGTCGGCGCGCGGCGTCCAGACGAAATCGCCCGACGCCTCCGTCGTCTCCGCCGCCAGCACCCTCAGCGTCAGCGAAAAGTGGGTGAAGACGTGCTCGATGGCCCCCCGGTCGCGCCAGGCGGCGGCCACGGGCGCGGCCGTCGCCGCCTCGCCGTCGGTCCATGCCGTCGCCCGCCAGTCCGACGTCGGCAAGGCCAGCATGCCGCCCAGCAGGCCCTTCGGCGGCCGGCGGACCAGGGCCATCTGGTCGCCGCGGATCAGCACATAGGCGACGCCATGACGGCGCGGCCGGTCGGCCTTCTTGGTCTTGCGCGGATAGCTGTCCGGCGCGCCGGTCTTCAGGGCGGCGCAGGCGAAGGCGACGGGGCAGCGCTCGCACAGCGGCCCCTTCGGCCGGCAGATCGTCGCGCCCAGGTCCATCAGCGCCTGGGCCCAGTCGCCGGGGCGGTCGGCGGTGACCAG
>JAQGIN010000292.1 GCA_028291125.1 Caulobacter sp. | reverse complement strand
ATTGGCGACGGCGGTGGTCACCTCGGCGATGTTGCGCACCTGGCCGGTGAGGTTGCCGGCCATCAGATTGACGTTGTCGGTCAGCTCCTTCCAGGTGCCGGCCACGCCTTCCACGCGGGCCTGGCCGCCGAGCTTGCCTTCGGTGCCCACTTCGCGGGCCACCCGAGTGACTTCCGAGGCGAAGGCGTTGAGCTGATCGACCATGATGTTGATCGTCGACTTCAGTTCGAGGATCTCGCCCTTGACGTCGACGGTGATCTTTTTCGACAGATCGCCGCGGGCCACGGCGGTGGTCACCTCGGCGATGTTGCGCACCTGGCCGGTCAGGTTGCCGGCCATCAGGTTCACATTGTCGGTCAGCTCTTTCCAGGTACCGGCCACGCCGCGCACATTGGCCTGGCCGCCCAGCTTGCCTTCGGTGCCGACTTCCCGCGCCACCCGGGTGACTTCCGACGAGAACGAGTTCAGCTGATCGACCATGGTGTTGATGGTGTTCTTCAGCTCCAGCACCTCGCCCTTCACGTCGACGGTGATCTTGCGCGACAGGTCGCCGTTGGCCACCGCGGTGGTCACCTCGGCGATGTTGCGCACCTGGCCGGTGAGGTTGGCGGCCATCAGATTGACGTTGTCGGTGAGGTCTTTCCAGGTGCCGGCCACGCCCTTGACCTGGGCCTGGCCGCCCAGCTTGCCCTCGGTGCCGACCTCGCGCGCCACCCGGGTCACTTCCGAGGCGAACGAGCCCAGCTGACCGACCATGGTGTTGACCACCTTGCCGATGCGCAGGAACTCGCCGCGCAGCGGGCGGTCCTCGTTCTCTAGGTCCATGGTCTGCGACAGGTCGCCCTTGGCGGTGGCGCCGATCACCCGGGCCATTTCGGCGGTCGGGTGGACCATGTCGGTGATCAGGGTGTTGACGGCCTCGACGCCGGCCGCCCACGAGCCGGCCGCGCCGGGCAGCTTGGCCCGATGGGTGATCTTGCCCTGCTTGCCGACCACCTCGCCGAGGCGTTCGAACTCCTTGGTGATGCGCTCGTTCAGATCGACGACGTCGTTGAAGGCCTCGGCCAGCTCGCCGTCCATGCCGCTCAGGTCGCCGGGCAGGCGGACCGAGAAGTCGCCTCTTCGGAAGGCCCGTAGCGCCGCGAGAAGCTGATGATTATCCAGGCCTGGACGACCAAGCTCCGCGGCGACAGCAACCATCTCTAGACCCTCACGTTGACGTTTCGCGAAGGGTGTCGAGTGGTCGAGGCTAGAAAACCAAGCGCCAACACGGTTTCAGCAGTCAAGCTTGGCCGTATCGGGTGGATTTCGCCCATCGCCCCCACGCATCACCCCTGATCGCCTAACGTCGCAGCCAAACGCGAGTTCCAGGTCTTTTGAAGAAAATCGCCGACAATCTCATGATCCTGGAAGCCTGAGGCGTTCCAACGCCTCTCGGCGCGACTGTGCCCCCAAAGACACAGTTATGGAAAAGGGACCGCGCGGGCTGCGGAAGTAAGACTCCCTTACGTCTGACCTTGCGACGTCTCGCGCCGCTTATAAGGCGACGAACCAAACAATAGACGTCGCCTAGGGGAACCATGATGAACAAGAAAGACCTGCGAACAGCGATGTTCGCGACCACCGCCATGTGCGCCGCCGCTTGGGCGGGCCAAGTCTGGGCGCAAGCCGCGCCGGCCGAAGAGCCCGCCGCGGTCGAGGAAATCGTCGTCGTCGGCAGCCGCATCGAAGGCTCGAAGGTGACGGCGGCCCTGCCGGTGACCGTGATCGACGCCAAGCAGATCGACGCCGTCGCCGCCAGCTCGGGCGACGACCTGTTCCGCTCCATCCCGCAGATGGGCGATGTCAATTACAACAGCAGCTATCTGCCCGGCAGCAGCAACTCGGCGCGCGGCGATATCGGCTCGGTCAACCTGCGCAACCTCGGCTCGGGCAACACCCTGGTGCTGCTGAACGGCCGCCGCGTGGTCGCTCACCCGACCAGCCAGGCCGACGGCACCAGCCTGGTCCCGACCATCACCTACAACACCAACGCCATCCCGGTGACCGGCCTTAAGCGCCTGGAAGTGCTGCGCGACGGGGCCGCCGCCATCTACGGCACCGACGCGGTGGCCGGCGTGGTCAACACCGTGCTGCAGGACAATTTCAATGGCGCCGAGGTCGAGGCCCAATACGGTACGGCCGAGGGCACCCATCTGAAAGAGTACGGCCTCACCGCCCTGCTCGGTCACAATTTCGACCGCGGCAACATCACCGCCTTCCTCAGCTATGACCAGCGCACCGCCCTGCGGTCGACGGATCAGGACTACACCGCCTCGTCCAACAAGACGCCGCTGTTCGCCGGCACGCCCTTCAGCGCCGCCACCTCGCTGGACGGCCGCAGCACCGTGACGCCCTGGGGCAGCTTCACCGCCGCCGCCGCGGTGCGCCAGAACGGCGCGCTGCTGACCAGCACGGCCGGCGCCTTCCACGTCCAGCCGACCACCAATCCGGGCTGCCTGGCTTCGGTCGGGACCGGCATCTGCATCGACGACGCGGCTCTGGCCACCTCGGGCGAGGACCGCAACCTGCGCTACGACAACGCGGCCGCCGGCACCTCGGTGATGCCCGAGCTGAAGCGGCTCAACCTGTTCTTCACCGGCAACTACCGGGTGAACGACGCGATCACCGCCTTCGGCGAGGCCGGCTATTACCGCGCCCAGACCCATGCCTTCCAAGCGGCGTCGGGCACCTCGTCGGCCCAGGTGATCACCGCCCCGGCCACCAACTACTGGAATCCCTTCGGCCCGGTGACCTTCGCCAACGGCGCCTCCAACCCCAACCGTCTGGCCGGCATCAACGCCCCGGCCGCCGGCCTGGCCGTGACCCTGAACAACTACGCCCTCGTCGACGCCGGCCTGTCCAAGGTCGACGTCAAGAACACTCAGACCCGCTTCCTCGGCGGTCTGAAGGGCGAAAAGTTCGGCTTCAAGTGGGACTCGGCCCTGCTCTATTCGAAGGCCGAGGTGAACGACGTCTCCGACGGCATCAGCGCCACCCTGCTGCAACGCCAGTTGGCCCTGTCGACGCCGGACGCCTACAACCCCTTCAACGGCGCTAACCCGGCGAGCAGCAGCCTCGGCGACGCCACGCCGAGCAGCACGGCGGCGATCGACGCCATCCGCGTCAAGACCGCGCGCAAGAGCACCAGCTCGCTGACCTCGTGGGACTTCCGGGTCTCCAAGTTCGACCTACTGACCCTGCCGGGCGGCGATCTGGGCATGGCCGCGGGCGTCGAAGCCCGTCGCGAAACCCAGCATGACGATCGCGACGCCCGCGTCGACGGCACCACCCAGTACATCAACTCGGTGACGGGCGTGACCTACGGCAGCGACCTGCTCGGCACCAGCCCGTCGCCCGACACCAAGGGCGCGCGCAATGTCGGCTCGGCCTATGTCGAATTCGCCGTTCCGGTGATCTCGCCGGAAATGGGCATCCCGCTGGTGCGCAGCGTCGAGATGCAGCTGGCCGGCCGCTACGAGCACTACAACGACGTCGGCGACGTCGCCAAGCCGAAGGTCGCGGTGGCCTGGGACCTGTTCGACGGCCTGCGCCTGCGCGGGTCGTGGGCCCAGGGCTTCAAGGCCCCGAACCTGGAGCAGATCAACGCCACGGTGGTGACCCGCTCCAACACCCGCACTGACTATGTCCGCTGCGAGGCCGACCTGCGGGCCGGACGGATCACCAGCTTCAGCGCCTGCACCCGCTCGCTCAGCGTCTCGGCCCAGCGTTCGGGCAACCCGGATCTGAAGCCGGAAAAGTCGGAAACCTCGGGCTTCGGCGTGGTCTTCGAACCGAAGTTCGTGCCATCCGAATACGGTCGCTTCACCTTCACCGCCGACTACTGGCGCGTGAAGCAGAAAGGCATCGTCGGCCTGTTCGGCGAGGGTAACGGCTTGATCGCCGACTATCTGGCCCGGGTCAGCGGCGGGACCAATCCCGACGTGGTCCGCGCCGCCCCGACCGCCGATGACACCGCCGCCTTCGCCGGCACCGGCCTCACCCCGGTCGGCACCGTGCTGTACGTCAAGGATCAGTATCAGAACCTGCTGCCGCAAGAAGCCCGCGGCCTGGACCTGAACCTGCTCTATCGCCTGCACGGTACGCGGTTCGGTGACTTCGACGTCAACGTCAACGGCGCCCATCTAATCAAGTTCTATCAGTCGCCGTCGCCGGCTATCGCCGCCCTGCTGGCCGCCCGCTCGGCCGGCAAGATCAACGCCGGCACCACCATCACCGGCGGCGGCGATCAGATCCGCCAGAACGGCAAGCCGGACTGGAAGTGGACGGCCGCGGTGACCTGGAGCCTCGACCACGTCACGGTCGGCGCCTTCACCCAGTACATCGGCGACGTCGAAGACACGGCCCTGCTCGACTCGGCGGGAACGGCTTGGGTCGTAGACTCCCAGGTCACCGGCAATCTCTACGGCGAATATGCGTTCACCGACGGCTGGGCGAGCAATACTCGCCTGAAGCTGGGCGTGCGCAACATCACCAACGAGCAGCCGCC
>JAQGIN010000267.1 GCA_028291125.1 Caulobacter sp. | reverse complement strand
CTGTCGGCCTCGGCCATCGCCGGCGAGGGCTCGGGCATGGAGCGCGGCGGCGAGGGCCGCTCCACTCGCCATGTCGGCGACCTGCCCAGCCCCGACTGGGTCGGGGCTGAGGCCGGCCGTCAGGCCGTGGCCCGGCTCAACGCCCGCAAGATCGCCTCGACCACCGCGCCGGTGATCTTCGAGAACCGCCTGGCGGTCTCCCTTCTGGGGCCGCTGATCGGGGCGATCTCCGGTCCGTCGATCGCCCGCGGCGCCTCGTTCCTCAAGGACAAGCTGGGCCAGCAGGTATTCGCCAAGGGCGTCAATCTGATCGACGACCCGCACCGCCCGCGCGGCCTGGGCTCGTCGCCGTTCGACGACGAGGGGGTGGCCAATCGCCGCCAGGCCTTGATCGAGGACGGCGTGCTGACCACCTGGCTGCTCAATTCCAGCGCCGCCCGGCAGCTTAACCTGGAGACCACAGGCCACGCCTCGCGCGGCCTGGCCGGCGCCCCGGGCGTGTCGCCGTCCAACCTCACCCTGCAGCCGGGAACCCGCGACAAGGCCGGGCTGATGGCCGACGCCGGCACGGGCCTGCTGGTCACCTCGATGTTCGGCCCGTCGATCAACGCCAACACCGGCGACTGGTCGGTGGGCTGCTCGGGCCAGTGGTTCGAGAACGGCGAGGTCACCGGCCCGGTGGCCGAGATCACCGTGGCCGGCAATCTGATCGACATCTACGCCCGGCTGATCCCGGGCTCGGACCTGGAGATCCGCGGGGCCAGCAACGCCCCGTCGATCCTGGTCGATGGCCTGGCGATCGCCGGAAAATGACCGACCTGGACCTGATCCTCGAGGCGGCGCGCGAGGCGGGCGAGCTGGCCTTGCGGATGCGGGGCGCGGGTCTGGAGGTGCGGTCCAAGCCCGGCGGCTCGCCGGTCACCGACGCCGACCTGGCGGTCGACGCCCTGCTCAAGGCCCGGCTGACAGCGGCCCGGCCCGACTATGGCTGGCTGTCGGAGGAGACGGTCGACGATCCGGCCCGGCTGACCACCGACCGACAGTTCGTGGTCGACCCGATCGACGGCACCGTCGCCTATCTGAAGAACAAGCCGTGGTTCGCCGTCTCGGTGGCGGTGGTCGAGGCCGGCCGACCGGTGGCCGGCGTCGTCCTGGCCCCGGCCCTGAACGAGACCTACGCCGCGGCGGCCGGGGCCGGGGCCACCCTGAACGGGACCGCGATCGCCCCCGGCGACGCCGTCGATCTCGAGGACGCCTCGATGCTCGGCGACGCGGCGATGTTCGTCCATCCGGCCTGGCCCACGCCGTGGCCGGCCATGCGGGTCGAGAGCCGCAATTCGATCGCCTATCGCATCTGCCTGGTGGCGGCCGGGGCCTTCGACGCCGCCATCGCCCTGACCCCGAAGAACGAGTGGGACCTGGCCGCCGCCGACCTGATTTGCACCGAGGCCGGGGCGGTGCTCACCGATCATCGCGGCGACAGCTTCGCCTATAATCGCCCCGTTCCGCTGGTTCCCAGCCTGGTGTGCGCCAATGCGGCGCTTCACCCGTTGATCCTGGCGCGCGTCGGGCATATCGACCTAAGCCAACGATAAAATCCGCAGGAACTTGCTCTCATGTCCGACAAACAGTTGCTTCATCTCGTCATCGGCGGCGAATTGAAGGATGTTTCCAGCCCGGAATTCCGCGACCTGTCGAAGGTCGAGTTCGTCGGCGCTTATCCCAACTACGCCGAGGCCCACGTGGCCTGGAAGGCCAAGGCCCAGGCCACGGTCGACAACGCCCACGCCCGCTACTTCATCATCCACGCGCACAAGCTGCTGGATCCGAGCGAGGACTGACGCTTGCCCCCACCGGGTCGCTTCGCGACCGTCCGCCCCCATAGGGGGCGGAGCTTCGTTTGATCAACTCTTCCCCCTCTGGGGGAGGAGGGCCGCAGGCCCGGAGGGGCCAGCGGCCCCCTATTCCCGCCGCAGCAGCTTCTCGGTCAGCAGGCTGCCGATCATCCCCGCCCGGAACTGGGCCTTCATCGCCACCGGGTCGTAGGCGTCGCTCTCGACCCAGTCGGTGAAGCTCAGGCCGGCCGGCTCGCCCTCGGCCAGGTAGCGCTCGAACACGTAGTCGAGCACGCCGGTGTTGCCGTGCTTGATGTGCAGATAACGCGGCGACAGCTCCTTCATCGCCTCGCGGATCGGCAGGCCCAGGCGGTAGTGGGCGTAGAGCACGCTCATGATGCCGGCCCGATCGGCCCCCGACTTGCAGTGCATCAGGGCCGGATATTCGATGCTGTCGAACAGCGCCTTGGCGCCGCGCACCCGCTCGCGGATCGGCACTTCGCGCGAGGTGATGACGAAGTCGACCAGGGTCAGGCCCAGGCGCTGGCAGGCGTCCTTCTCCAGGGCGTAGAAGCTGCCGTCGAAGCCGCCGCGCAGATTGATCACCGTCTTGACGCCGCGCGTCTTCCACCAGGCCAGCTGGAACGGCCAGGGCTGGTTGGTGCGCACCAGTTCGGGGCTGACCCAGTGGGCGTTCTGGAACCCGACCCGCAGATAGGCGTGGTCGTTCCACAGATAGTGGAGATAGGTCCGAAACCGCCCCCAGCGGGTGGAAAGGTCGAAACCGGCCAAGCGGCGTCTCCAAGGAAAGCGAGCGCCTAAGTAGGGCGGCGCGGCGCGGAATGCAAAACGCGGCCGCCCGGCGACGGTCGTTTCCTCGCCCGGTGATGCGCCCGTGCGCTTGACAGCCCCGCTCCGACATCCGACCCCTCGCCCATGACCGACGCCGCCGCGCCGCAAGCCTCCAACCGCGCCCTCGCCCTGCGGATCTGGCGCGACTATCTGCGGCCGCGCTGGAAGGGGCTGGCGGTGTCGGTGATCAGCGCCGCCGCCGTGGCCGGCCTGACCACCTGGTTGTTCAACGTCATCCAGCCAGCGGTCGACGACCTGGTCACCCATCCCAAGCCCGGCGCGCTGGTGGTCATCCCCCTGACCATCGCCGGCATCGCCCTGGCGCGCGGGGCCTTCCAGGTGGTGCAGGCCACCTTCATCAACCGCATCGGCAACGGCGTCGTCGGCGACGTCCAGGTGCAGCTGTTCGGACGGCTGGTGCGCTCGGACCTGGCGCGGCTGCGCGCCGGCCACTCGGGCGGCTATGTGTCGTCGGTGCTGTACGACGCCGGCCTGATCCGCGAGGCGGCGACCAGCGGGGTGGTCAACTACACTCGCGAGGCGCTGACCGTGGCCGGGGCCCTGGCCACCATGTTCTATCTCGACCCGTGGCTGGCCGGCGGCGTGCTGCTGGTCGCCCCGCTCGCCAGCCTGATCATGCGGCGGTTCTCGCGCAAGACCAGCAAGGCCGCCAAGGGGGCGATGGGCGAGACCTCGGCCCTGTCGACGGCGATCATGGAGAGCTTGGACGGCATCAAGATCGTCAAGATGGAGAACCGCGAGGCCTATGAGCAGGGCCGGGTGGCGGCCGTGGTCGAACGCCGCCAGCACCACCTGATCAAGGGCTCCAACGCCCGGGCCATGGCGGCCCCGGCCACCGAGACCTTCACCACCCTGATCACCGCCCTGGTCTTCGTCTATGCCGGCTGGCGGGCCCAGTCGGGCGGCATCACCGCCGGGGCCTTCTTCGCCTTCCTCACCGCCCTGCTGGCCGCCGCCCAGTCGCTGCGCCAGGTGGCCAATCTGCAGACGGTGATGGCCGAGGGCCTGACCGCCGCCCGCCGGCTGTTCGAGGCGCTCGACGTCGCCCCCGAGATCACCGACGCCCCCGACGCGCCCGCCCTGCCGGCGGGCCCCTCGGCCATCCGCTTCGACGCCGTGCGCTTCGCCTATGGCGAGGAAGCCCCGGCCCTGGCCGAGATCACCCTCGACGCCCGCCAAGGCGAGACCGTCGCCCTGGTCGGCCCGTCCGGCGGCGGCAAGAGCTCGATCCTCAACCTGATCCCGCGCTTCTACGACGTCACCGGCGGGGCGGTGACCATCGACGGCCACGATGTGCGCTCGGTGACCATCGCCAGCTTGCGCGACCGCATCGCCCTGGTCACCCAGGAGCCGTTCCTGTTCGACGACACCATCCGCGCCAACATCGCCTACGCCCGGCC
>JAQGIN010000263.1 GCA_028291125.1 Caulobacter sp. | reverse complement strand
TACGCTGTCCGGCGGCGAGCGGGCCCGGGCCCTGATCGCCCGGGCCATCGCCGGCGAGCCGGACTGGCTGCTGGCCGACGAACCGCTGGCCGGCCTCGATCCCGGCCACGCGCTGGACGCCGCCGACCTGTTCCGCGCCCTGGCCGGCGAGGGGCGCGGCGTGATCCTGACCCTGCACGACCTGGCCGCGGCGATCCGCATGGCCGACCGGGTGCTGGTTCTGGCCGAGGGCCGGGTGCTGGCCGACGGCGCGCCGCTGACCGCCCTGACCCCGGCCACCCTGGCCCAGGCTTACGGCGTCGAGGCGCGGGTGATCGACGGGGTGGGCGGGCCGATGGTCGAAGTGGTCGGCCGTGCCCGCTGACCCCTGGTGGGTGCTGGGGGCCTTGGGCCTGGAGGCGTCGGTCGGCTATCCGGCCGCCCTGCACCGGCGGCTGCCGCATCCGGTGGTCTGGCTGGGCGGCCTGATCGACGCCCTGGAGCGGGCCTGGAACCGGCCGGCCTGGAGCGACGCCGCGCGGCGCGCCCTGGGCGTCGCCGCCCTGCTGATCGTCGCTGGCCTGGCCGCTGGGGCTGGTCTGGCCATCGAGCACCTGCCGTTGCCGCACCCGGCCCTGATCGGGCTGGTCGTGGTCGTCGCCACCCTCGGCCTGGCCCAGCGTAGCCTGTATGACCACGTCGTCGCCGTCGCCCGGCCTCTGGTCGCCGGCGACCTGGCGACGGCTCGCCAGGCGGTCGCCGCCATCGTCGGCCGCGACACCGCCGGGCTCGACGCGGCCGGCGTCGCCGGCGCGGCGATCGAGAGCCTGGCCGAAAGCTTCAATGACGGCGTCGTCGCCCCGGCCTTCTGGCTGCTGGTCGGCGGCCTGCCGGGCCTGTTCGCCTATAAGGCGGTCAACACCGCCGACAGCTTGATCGGCCACCGCGAGCCGCGCTGGCGGGCCTTTGGCTGGGCGGCGGCGCGGACCGACGACCTGGTCAATCTGATCCCCGCCCGCCTGGCCGGAGCGCTGATCGCCCTGGCGGCCGGCGGCGGCTGGCGGGTGATGATCCGCGACGCTCCCGGCCACGCCTCGCCCAACGCCGGCTGGCCCGAGGCGGCGATGGCCGGCGGGCTCGGCGTCAGGCTGGGCGGGCCGGCGGCCTATGACGGGGTGACCGTGAACCGTCCGATCTTCGGCCACGGCTCGGCGCCGACGCCGCGCGACCTGGATCGGGCGTTGCGGGTCTATGTCATCGCCTGCGGTCTGCTATGGCTGGCTCTCGCTCTGGGAGGCCTGGCGTGGCGGCGCTGATGATCCAGGGCTGTGGTTCGGATGTCGGCAAGTCGGTGCTGGTCGCCGGCCTGTGCCGGGTGTTTTCCAATCGCGGTCTGACCGTGCGGCCGTTCAAGCCGCAGAACATGTCCAACAACGCCGCCATCACCGCCGACGGCGGCGAGATCGGCCGCGCCCAGGCCCTGCAGGCGATCGCCTGCCGCACGCCGCCGACCGTCGACATGAACCCGGTGCTGCTCAAGCCGCAGAGCGATGTCGGCGCCCAGCTGATCGTTCGCGGCCAGATGGCCGGAACCTGGCAGGCGCGCGGCTATCAGGCGCGCAAGGCGGCGTTGCTGGACGTGGTGCTGGAGAGTTTCCGCAGTCTCCAGGCGCAGGCCGACCTGGTGTTGGTCGAGGGGGCCGGCAGCCCGGCCGAGATCAATCTGCGAGCCGGCGACATCGCCAATATGGGCTTCGCCCGCGCCGCCGGCGTGCCGGTGGTGCTGGTCGGCGACATCGATCGCGGCCATGTCATCGCCGCCCTGGTCGGGGCGCATGTGGTGCTGGAGCCGCAGGACCGGGCGATGATCGCCGGCTTCCTGATCAACAAGTTCCGCGGCGATCCCAGCCTGTTCCAGGACGGCCGCGCCATGATCGTCGAGCGTACCGGCTGGCCGGACCTCGGCATGGTCCCGTGGCTGGCGGCGGCCAAGGCCTTGCCGGCCGAGGACGCCGTGGTGTTGGATCGCGCCGAGGCGACGGGCCAGGGGCGGCGGGTGAAGATCGTCGTCCCGCTGCTGCCGCGCATCGCCAATTTCGACGATTTCGATCCGCTGCGGGCCGAGCCCGGCGTCGCCTTCGCCTTCATCCCGCCTGGAACGCCGCTGCCCGGCGACGCCGACCTGGTGATCCTGCCGGGGACCAAGTCGACCCTGGCCGACCTGGCCTTCCTGCGCGCCCGGGGCTGGGACGTCGACCTAGCCGCCCATGTCCGCCGCGGCGGCCGGGTGCTGGGTATCTGCGGCGGCTATCAGATGCTGGGAACGAGCGTCGCCGACCCGGACGGCGTCGAGGGCCCGCCCGGCGCGGCGGCGGGCCTGGGCCTGCTCGAGGTCGACACCGTGCTGACCGGGGCCAAAACCCTGCGGCCGGCCGCCGGCCAACTGACGGGCTCCGACGCAACCTTCGAGGGCTATGAGATGCATGTCGGGGTGACGACCGGGCCGGGAACGGCGCGGCCGTTCGCCCGGCTCGACGGGCTGGGTGAGGACGGCGCGGTCTCGGTCGACGGCAGGATCGCCGGCGTCTATGTCCATGGCCTGTTCGCCAAGGCGTCGGCGCGGGCCGCCCTGCTGGCCCCGCTGGGCCTGACCGCCAGCGGCGGCGACCACGCCAAGCGGGTCGACCGCGCCCTGGACGCCATCGCCGCTCAGCTGGAGCAGGCCCTCGACATCGAAACCCTGGCGCGGATCGCCGGGCTGAAAGGCGTGACATGAGTCAGATTCCCACCGTTTCCCCGCTGGACCGCGCCCTCGAGCCGGCCCTGCGCGCCGCCATCGACGGCAAGGCCAAGCCGCCGGGGGCCCTGGGGCGCATCGAGGAGGTTGGCGTGCGCCTGGGCCTGATCCAGCAACGGCTCGATCCGGTGGCGACGCGGGCCGTGCTGCTGGTGTTCGCCGGCGATCACGGCCTGACCCAGGCCGGGGTGTCCAGCTATCCGGCCAGCGTCACCGTGGCCATGGTCGAGACCCTGCTGGCCGGCCGGGCCAGCGCCAACGCCTTCGCCCGAGCGGTGGGGGCGAGGGTGCTGGTGGTCGACGCCGGGGTGGCGGCCGACATCGCGCCGCGCGACGGCCTGATCAGCGCCAAGATCGGCAAGGGCACCGCCAACGCCGCCGTCGAGCCGGCGATGACCGCCGACCAGTTGCGGGCGGCCCTGGCCCGCGGCGCGGCGATCGCCGCCGAACTGGCCCCGGACGTCGACGTCATCGCCCTGGGTGAGATGGGCATCGGCAACAGCGCCTCGGCCGCCTTGATCCTGCACCGGCTGGGCCCGTTGCCGCTGGCCGACTCCTATGGCCTGGGCGCGGGCCATACGCCGGAAGGACTGATGCGCAAGTGGACGGCCCTGGCCCAGGCCTGCGCCCGGACCACGGCCAGCGCCCCCATGGATGTGCTGATGCAGTTCGGCGGCTTCGAGATCGCCATGATGGCCGGGGCGGTGCTGGGCGCGGCGGCGGCCCGGACGCCGGTGGTCATCGATGGCTTCATCTGCACCGCCGCCGCCCTGGCGGCGATCCGCCTGCAGCCGGCCGCCGCGGACTATTGCCTGTTCGCCCACTGTTCGGCCGAGGCCGGCCACCGCGCCATGCTGGCGGCGCTGGAGACCGAACCGCTGCTGGACCTGGGCCTGCGGCTGGGGGAGGGGACCGGCGCCCTGCTGGCCTTGCCGCTGCTGCGCGCCGCCGCCGGTCTGCTGAGCGAGGTGGCCAGCCTCGACGACGTGCTGGCGGGACGGCTGTGAACCTCCGGCGCGAGCTTCAATTGCTGCTCTGCGCCACGCAGTTCCTGACCCGCGCGCCCGTGCCGCCGTTGCCGGGCTTTCAGCCCGACTGGGTGCGGCGAAGCGCCCGCTATTTCCCGCTGGTCGGCCAAGCCGTGGGCGGGATCTGCGCCCTGGTGCTGCTGGTGGCGGCCCACTGGCTGGGCGGCTGGCTGCCGGCCCTGCTGGCGGTGGCGACCGGGGTGCTGCTGACCGGCGGCTTTCACGAGGACGGCCTGGCCGACACCGCCGACGGCCTGGGCGGCGGCCAGACCGTGGCCCGGCGGCTGGAGATCATGAAGGACAGCCGCGTCGGGACCTACGGCGTCCTGGCCCTTTGCCTGACCCTGGCGGCGCGGGTCGGAGCCCTGGCCGCCCTGCCACCGCTGACCGCCGCCCTGG
>JAQGIN010000248.1 GCA_028291125.1 Caulobacter sp. | reverse complement strand
TCGACGAAGAAGTTCGGACCGCCCAGCCCGCCCATCAGGGTGCCGACGCCGCGGTTCTCGCCCAGCGACACCAGCGAGCCGAAGTCGTGATAGACATAAGGCTTGTCCAGCCGGCGCTCGCGCAGCCGCGCGGTCAGGGCGTGGGCCAGATAGCTGGCCTGCTGGTGGGCGGCCTGGGCCCGGGCCGGCACGGTGCGGCCGTCCTTCCACGGGCAGGCGGCGCAGTCGCCTAAGGCGTAGACATCCAGGGCCGAGGTCTCCAGCCGGTCATTGACCACGAACTGGTTGAGCTTGGTGGTCTCCAGCCCGAAATCGCCATTGCCCGCCGCCGCCTTGATGCCGGCCGCCCAGACGATCAACTCGGCCGGGATGTCGCCCTGGCTGGTCTCCAGATGGTCCTTGTGCACGGCCAGCACCTTGGCCCCGGTGCGCACCCGCACGCCCTTGCGCTCCAGGGCGACGGTGGCCTGGTCGGAGATCTTCTCGGGCAGGCCGCCGAGGATGCGGTCGGCGGCCTCGACGATGGCGATCTCCAGGCCGAAGCGTTGCTCGGGCCCGAAGCCCTCCTGCAGCTCGCGATGGGCCTCGATCAGCTCGGCCGACAGCTCGACCCCGGTGGCCCCGCCGCCGACGATGGCCACCCGCAGCCGGTGGTCGGGGGCGAAGGAGGCGCGCATGAAGGCGGCCAGCAGCAGGCTGTGGAAATGCTCGGCGTCCTCGGTGCGCTCCAGCAGGTGGGCGTGCTCGGCGGCGCCGGGCGTGCCGAACAGGTTGGAGCCGCTGCCCAGGGCCAGCACCGCCCAGGTGAAGCCGACGTCGCGCTCGGGGACCAGGATTTCGCCGTCCTCGCCGCGGATTTCGGCCAGGGTCAGGCGCTTGCCGGCCGGATCGAAGCCGGCCAGATCGCCGAGCAGGAAGCTGAAATGGTTGCGGCGGCCCAGGATCGGGTAGGAGAGGCCTTCCTGGTGGGCGTCCAGGGTGCCGGCCGCCACCTCGTGCAGGGTCGGCTTCCAGATGTGGAACACCGAGCGGTCGATCAGCAGCACCCGGGCCCGGCCGGCCCGGCGGCCCAGGCTTCGCCCCAGCCGCGCCGCCAGCTCCAACCCGCCAGCCCCGCCGCCGATGATGACGATGTCATAGTGCATGGCCGGCCCCCTGGTCGTCGAACGACGATACAAGGGTTGGGGATGGATGGAAGGGGACAGGCACTCAGCCCCTTACGCAGCAGGCTGATCGCGAGCGCTGCGGGCTGAGTGCCTGTCCCCGCTCTATCTATCCTAGATCGGGTTGGCTTCGATCCGCTTGTCGAGATACGCGCCGACGCTGCGTTCGACGTCGGGCAGGTTCTCGGCCCAGAAGTGGGTGGCCTTGTCGACCACCTCGTAGTCGATGACGATGCCCTTCTGGGTGCGCAGCTTGGAGACCACGCGCTCGACCTCGACCGGCGGCACCACGGTGTCGGCGGCGCCGGTGAGGATCAGGCCCGAGGCCGGGCAGGGGGCCAGGAAGCTGAAATCGTACATGTTGGTCGGCGGCGAGACGCTGATGAAGCCGTCGGTCTCGGGGCGGCGCATCAGCAGCTGCATGCCGATATAGGCGCCGAAGCTGTAGCCGGCGACCCAGGTCTGGGAGGCGGCGGGATTGTTGGTCTGCAGCCAGTCCAGGGCCGTGGCCGCGTCGGCCAGCTCGCCGATGCCGGCGTCGAACTCGCCCTGGCTACGGCCAACCCCGCGGAAATTGAACCGCAGGGTGGCGAAGCCGCGCTTCATGAACAGGTGATACAGCTGCACCGACACCGGGTGGTTCATGTGGCCGCCGGCCTTGGGGTGCGGATGCAGGATCAGCGCGATCGGCGCCGTCTCGCTCTTTCCAGGCGAATAGCGTCCCTCGATACGCCCCGATGCGCCGGTCAGAACCACTTCAGGCATGTCGTTCCCATTCTCTGGCGCCCGGAAGCGTTCCTTTTGGCCTCGGGCCTCACGGAATACTTGACCGCTGCGCTTGGTCTTCCTAAATCCGCTGCATGCGATACGGGCGGCTCAGCCCGGCGCGAAGTCGCGGCTTGTAGCACACGCCTAAGCCGATGCGCGCGGAATCTGCAAGGAGATCGGGCCATGCGCCTGAGCACCAAGGGACGCTATGCGGTGATGGCCATGACCGACCTGGCCCGCCGCCAGGACGAGGCCGAAGGCCGGGCCGTGGCCCTGGCCGAGATCGCCGCCCGCCAGCAGATCTCGCTGTCCTATCTGGAGCAGCTGTTCGCCCGTCTGCGCCGCAAGGGCCTGGTCAAGAGCGCCCGCGGCCCCGGCGGCGGCTATCGCCTGGCCCTGGCGGCCTCGGAGACCCACATCGCCGACATCGTGCTGGCGGTCGACGAACCGCTGCGCGCCACCCGTTGCGGCCTGACCAAGGGCGGCCCCAAGGGCTGCATGGCCGGGGGCGAGCGCTGCCTGACCCACGACCTGTGGGAGGAAATGGGCCGCCAGATCCACGGCTATCTCGCCTCGGTGTCGCTGGCCGACGTACTGGCTGGGCGGCTCGGGGCCCAAAAGGCTCTGGAAGCGGCGTGACCCAGGCCAAGACCCTCACCTATCTCGACTACAACGCCGCCGCCCCGGTTCGCCCCGAGGCGGAGGCGGCGGTGCTGCGCGCGCTGCG
>JAQGIN010000243.1 GCA_028291125.1 Caulobacter sp. | reverse complement strand
CTCGGATCCGTCGCGTTAGCGTTCATGTTCGCACCGTATACCGTTCTGGCTCAGACGGCGCCAAGCAAGGCCGACGAGGCCACGGTTGAAGAGGTTGTCGTCACCGGCACCAGCATCCGCGGCGTCGCCCCGATCGGCTCCGCCCTGATCGGCGTCGGCCGCGAGGCGATCACCCAGAACGCGCCGGCCAACACCAAGGAATTGCTGGCCACCGTCCCGCAGTTGGGCAATTTCGGCGTCAACGCCGAACAGTCCACTCCCGACCGGTTCCGCACCGCCGGCTTCCAGCCCAACATCCACAATCTGGGCATCTACGCGACCCTGACCCTGTTCAACGGCCACCGCTTCGCCCCCGTGGGCGGCGAGGCCGTGTTCCCCGACCCGTCGATCATCCCGGTGATCGCGGTCCAGCGCGTCGAGGTCGTCGCCGACGGCGCCTCGTCGGTATACGGTTCCGACGCCGTGGCCGGCGTGGTCAACTTCATCTATCGCAAGAACGTCGAGGGGCTCGAGGCCACGGCCACCTACGGCGGCAACAACACCCGCTACGAGAAGCGCGATTTTGGGGTCATCGCCGGCCATTCGTGGAGCGGCGGCAACATCACCGCCGCCTACGAATATTCCGACAACAAGTCGCCCCTGAACGTCGAGATCCCCACCCTGGCGCTCGGCGGCGACCAACGCTCACGCGGCGGCCGCGACCTGCGAGGTTCCAACTGCCTGCAGCCCAACGTCACGGCCAATGGCGCGACCTACGCCTATCCGGCCTGGAACGTCGGCCGCAATTTCTGCGGCCTGCTGGACCAGGGCACGGTCATTCCGGACGGCAGGCGCCATGCGGTCCTGGTCACCGCTCACCAGCAGGTCAACGACACCGTCGACCTGTGGACCGAGATCAACTTCTCCAAATACGACACCAAGTCGTTCGGCGGTCAGACGTCGCTCAACCTCTTCATCCCCAACACCAATCCCTACTTCCAGGCGCCTCCCGGCGTCGTGACCTCCCAGGTTCAGGTGGTCCGCAGCGCGCTGGGTCTGTTCCCGTCGCGCTTCAGCACGCAGGCGTCGAAAGTCTACGGCGTCACCCTGGGCGCCGACATCCAGCTGGGCAACGACTGGGTCGGCAACACCATGTTCCACGCCTCCAAAACCCAGGACTACAACGACGATCCCGAACTCGACCTGGTCAACGCCGACGCCGCGGCCCGGGGCACGACCAAGGCCACCGCCCTGAACATCTTCGGCCAGGCGGCGGACAACGACCCGGCGGTGCTGGCGAGCATCGACAACGGCTATCGCCGGATCAACGACTCCAGCCAGCGTCTGCGTGAATTCCAGATCAAGGCGGACGGTCCGCTGTTCACCCTCCCCGGCGGCCAGATCCGCGCCGCGGTGGGCGCCGACTTCCGCAACGAACAGGCCCTGCAAAGCCAGATCAGCGGCTCGCCCAAGCGGCGCATCATCAATGTGCGCGACGACGATATCAGCCGCACGGTGATGGCCGGGTTCGCCGAACTGAACGTTCCGTTGTTCAGCGATCTGAACGCCGTCACCGGCATCCAGGCCCTGACCCTGTCGCTCTCGGGCCGCTACGACTACTATGAAAAGTACGGCGGACGGTTCAATCCGAAGGTCGGGGCGGTGTGGCAACCGATCCACAGCGTCTCGGTGCACGGCAGCTACGGCACCTCGTTCGTGGCCCCCAACATCGGCCTGACCACCAGCAAGTTCGGCTATCTGGGGTCGCGCGACCAGAACACCGTGATCACCGACTGGAAGACCGGCCTGCAGATCCCGCGGCCGTTCGACATCTACAACATGGGCGGCGGCAATCCCGACCTGGAGCCGGAAGAAGCCACCACCTATTCGGTCGGCGTCGACTTCGCGCCGGATCCCGTGCCGGGCCTGCGGTTTGGCGTCAGCTACTACAACGTCGAGTATCGCAACACGATCTACAAGGCGAGCTTGACCGACGTGATCACCAATCCGGCGTTCGAGGCCTACCGCACCATCAACCCCACCCCGGCCCAAATGGCGGCGGCCCTGGCCGAAGCCCCGCCCGAGATGGAGGTGCAGCCGTACGTGACCTGGGACGTCCTGTTCCGCTCCTATGCGATCAATCTCGGTGTTCGCAAATTCGAGGGCCTGGACTTCAACGCCTCCTACGACTTCCGGCTCGGCAAGTTCGGCAGCTTCAACGTGGCCGCCAACGCCAACCGCAAGCTGACGGACAAACAGCAGGTCCTGCCCAACAGCCCGTTCAACGACCGTCTCGGCACCGATCAGGCCGTGCGATGGAAGGGCCGGACGGCCGTGACCTGGAACCTGGACCCCCTGACCGTGGGCCTGGGCGTCAACTATGTGGACAAGTACCGCTACAACAACGGCAGCGCCTGGAAGAACGCCGACGCCTGGATCACCTACGACCTGCTGGCCAACTACAAGCTCGACAAGATCCGCGAAGGGCTGTCGATCCAGGGCCGGGTGGTCAACCTGTTCGACGAGGATCCGCCGTTCGTCGACAACGCCAACGGCTATCTCCCCGCCCTGGCGTCGCCGTTCGGTCGTCAGTTCGAAATGACCGTGCGCGCCAAGTTCTAGCCTGATCCAAGGTCCCGGGCGGTCATCCAGCGCAAGGATGACCGCCCGGGATCGCCTTGGACGCCACGCCTCGGCGCGCGGTAGTCGGGAACACGCACTTCCACCCGCCAATCGGGCGGAGGCTCGCGGTGAGCGCGCGTCCCCGTTTCCAGCCAGATGGCTCTACAGCGTCGACATGTCGATCACGAAGCGGTAGCGCACGTCGCTCTTGGCCATGCGCTTGTAGACCTCGTTGATCTGGTCGATCGCGATGGTCTCGATATCGGCGACGATGTCGTGCCGACCACAGAAGTCGAGCATCTCCTGGGTCTCCTTGATCGAGCCGATCATCGAGCCCGCCAGGGTGCGGCGGCCGGGGATCAGGGCGAAGGCGTTCAGCGGCACGGGCTCTTCGGGCGCGCCGACCAGCACCATGGTCCCGTCGACCTTCAGCAGGTTGAGGTACGCGCCCCAGTCGATCCCGGCCGAGACGGCGCAGATGATCAGGTCGAAGGTTCCGGCCAGGGTCTCGAAGGTCTTGGCGTCGTTGGTGGCGTAGTAGTGATCCGCGCCCATCCTCAGCCCGTCGTCTTTCTTGGACAGGGTCTGGCTCAGCACCGTGACCTCGGCGCCCATGGCGTGGGCGATCTTGACGCCCATGTGGCCCAGGCCGCCCAACCCGAGGATCGCCACCGACTTGCCGGGACCCGCGTTCCAGTGGCGCAGCGGCGAATAGAGGGTGATGCCGGCGCACAACAGCGGGGCGGCGGCGTCCAGGGCCAGGTTGTCGGGGATCGACAGGACGTAGCCCTCCTTGACCACCATGTGATCGGAATAGCCGCCGTAGGTTGGCAGGTCGCTGCCCGGCTGCGGGCCGCTGTAGGTCAGGACCAGACCCGGCATGTACTGCTCGCGATCCAGGTCGCGTTGGGCGCAGGTGGTGCAGCTGTCGACGAAGCAGCCGACGCCGACTCGGTCGCCTTCCTTGAAGCGGCTGACCTTGGAGCCGACGGCGGTGACCACGCCGGTGATCTCGTGGCCCGGCACGATCGGATAGATGCTCATGCCCCAGCCGTTGTCGACCATATGGAGGTCGGAGTGGCAGACACCGCAGTGCTTGATGGCGATGACGACGTCGTCGGGATTGGGCTCGCGACGCTCGAAGGTGAACGGCGCAAGCGGTGCGGAAGCGGCGGGCGCCGCATAGCCTTTGGCGGTGGCCATTTGCGAAGATCCTCGAATTTTGGAGAACGATCTGGGGACTGATCGAACGACTCGGATTTGCCATGCCTCGCACCGGCGGCGTTAGGCCGATCCTGCAAGTTAGTTGCACGATCCTGCAAACCGCGATGCGGACGGTTTCCTCGCCGCCCCCGCGAGCGTAGAGAAAAAGCGTCGCAAAGCCTGGAAAACCAAGTCGTTGAGCCAAGCCCCCACCGCCGAGATCTATGGCCAGATCGCCCAGATCGTCACCCGCTACACCCCCGAGGACCGCGAGCACTACACGCCGGTCGAGGGCCTGTTCCTGACCCGCCGCACCTCGCCGACCCAGCCGCTGTACGTGGCCCAGTGGCCGTGCTTCGCCCTGGTGGTGCAGGGCCGCAAGAGCCTGGTGGTCGGCGACGAGGAACTGCACTACGGCGTCGGCGACTGCCTGCTGGTGGCGCTGGACCTGCCGGTGACCTCGCGCGTCACCCTAGCCAGTTCGGCGGAGCCGCATCTGTGCGTGGGCATGGCGATCAATTCCAGCCGCCTGGCCGAACTGATCAGTCGCATCGCTCCGCCGCGCGCGACCGCCGCCGCGGACGGCGTGCGGGGCGTGTCGGTCCACACGGCCTCGCCCGAACTGCTGGACGCGGTGCTTCGACTGCTGCGTCTGCTGGACCGCCCGGACGAGATCGAGGCCATGGCTCCGCTGATCGAACAAGAGATCCTTTACCGCCTGCTGACCGGCCCTGACGGCGCGCGCCTGCTGCGGATCGCCATGGCCGAGGGCCAGAGCCAGAAGGTCGCCAAGGCCGCCGCTTGGCTGCGCGAGCACTTCGCCCAGCCGCTGCGCATTGAAGACCTGGCCGACCGGGTGAGCATGAGCGAGTCCTCGCTGCACCATCACTTCAAGGCCGTCACCAACATGACGCCGGTGCAGTACCAGAAGCAACTGCGGCTCTACGAGGCCCGGCGGCTGATGTTGGTCGAACAGCTGGACGTCGGCACGGCCGGCTTCCGGGTCGGCTACCAGAGCCCGTCGCAGTTCAGCCGCGAGTACCGCCGCTTCTTCGGCCTGTCGCCGGCCCGCGATATCGACGCCCTGCGCGCGCCGCTGGCGGCGGAGTAGGGAAAAATACCGCCGCGCCGCGATTGTCTGTCGTTTTGGTCCGAGCCGCTCGGACGTCTATCGTCGGGTCGTCACCTAGCGGCGTTCGTCTGGCGGTATGACCAGGTCGGCGCACCCGGGCATCTCGGTCAGGGTGTGACGGGTCATGCGCTCATAGGTCCAGCGACGCGGTCAAACGGCGCGTCCCCGGCGTGCGTCGAGACCAGCGTCCCGCAGCAAGTGTTCGCGCTCCTCCGGTGTATTGGCGCCGCGCAACCGGGCCAGGGCGGCAAGAGGCGGTTGCGGCTGAACCAGCCCGGCGCGGTCGACGACCCGGCGCAACGGCCAGCCGTCCTCCGCGTCCGGCGGAAAGGCCGCGGCGTCGAAGACCATCGGCAGGGGCAGGCCATCATAGGCGGCGCCCGGCCCCGGCGCCGACAGCAGCGGCGCCAGGTCCTCCAGCCGCAGGGTCGGAGCGTCGATGGCCAGCACCAGCACCCGGGAAACGTCATCGCCCAACAGCGCCAAGCCGCCGCGCAGGCCCGCCACCGGACCGCTGAACGGTTCGGGATCGGGAGCGTGCGGCAGGCCGAAGCCGTCGCCGCCGGCGGTGACGATCCGGCTCGCCCCGGCCGCTTTGGCCAGGGCGATCACGTGGTCGATGGCCCGCAAGGCGCCCCAGGCTTGCAGCGCCTTGTCGGCTCCCATCCGCCGCGAGGCGCCGCCGGCCAGGATGATCGCCCCCAAGCGGGGCGTTTCGACCGCTGTCACCCCTGATGCGCCCGCAAGCGCACCGGCGCCGACTTATAGGCCGGAGTGCCGCTGCGCCGGTCGTGGTCGTCGAGCGCCACTAGGATGTTGGTTTCCGGATAATAGGCGGCCAGGCAGCCGCGGGGGATCTCGCGCTCGACCACGGTGAAGCCGCGCACCACGCGCTCGCCGCCGGTGTCGAAGGCCGCCAGCAGATCGATGCGGTCACCGGCCGAAAGGCCGCGCTCGGCCAGGTCCAGCGCATTGGCGAAGACGATGTCGCGGCGACCGAACACCCCCCGATAGCGATCGTCCTGGCCATAGATGGTGGTGTTGTACTGGTCGTGGCTGCGCACGGTGGTCAGCAGCAGGACCTCGGGATCGCCGCGCCGCGCATCGGCGCCGTCGCGCACATGCGTCAGGAACTGGGCCTTGCCGCTGGGGGTCTTCCACACCCGGTCGGCGTGCGGCAGCGGCAGGCGGAAACCACCCGGCTGGCGGACCCGTTCGTTGTAGCCGGCGAAGGCCTCGGGGAAGACCGCCTCGATCAGGTCGCGGATGCGGTCGTAGTCCTCGATCAGGGCCAACCAGTCGACGCTGTCGTCGGGGCCGAACAGCGCCGCCGCGATCCCGGCGATGATCGCCGGCTCGGACTTCAGCTGGTCCGACGCCGGGGCGTTGAGGCCGCGCGAGGCGTGGACCATCGACATCGAATCCTCGACCGTCACCGCCTGGCGGCCCGAGGCCTGCATATCGATCTCGGTGCGGCCCAGGCACGGCAGCAGCAGGCTGGCCCCGCCGTGCAGCAGGTGGGTGCGGTTGAGCTTGGTGGCGACATGGACGGTGAGGCCGACCTTCTCCATCGCCGCGAAGGTGCGCACCGGATCGGGGGCGGCGACGGCGAAATTGCCGCCCAGGCCGATGAACACCTTGGTCTGCCCCGCCTCCATGGCGGCGATGGCCTCGACCACCGTGTGGCCGTAGACGCGCGGCGAGGCGAAGCCGAACACCCGGTCAAGGGCGTCGGAAAAGGCCGCCGAGGGCTTTTCCCAGATCCCGACCGTGCGGTCGCCCTGGACGTTGGAATGGCCGCGCAGCGGGCAGATCCCCGCCCCCGGCCGGCCGATATTGCCCTTCAGCAGCAAAAGGTTGACCAGCTGCTGCACGGTGCTGGACGCATTGCGGTGCTGGGTCAGGCCCATGCCGTAGCAGAGGATGGTCGCCTGGCTGTTGGCGTAGACCGCCGCCACCGCCTCGATCTGGGCGCGCGACAGGCTGGAGCCCGCTTCGATCTCGTCCCAGGTCAAGGCCTCCAGCACCGCCGCCAAGGCCTCGAAGCCCTGGGTGTGCTCGGCGATGAAGGCGTGGTCGAGCACGCCGCCCCGCGCCGCCTCCAGGGCCAGCACCGCCTTCATGATCCCCTGCACCGCCAGGGCGTCGCCGCCGACCATCAGCTGATAATAGGCCGAGGCGATCGGGGTCGAGGTCAGGGTGGCCATCTCCACCGGATCCTGCGGCGCGGCGAACCGCTCCAGCGCCCGCTCCTTCAGCGGATTGAAGGCCAGGATGGTGGCGCCGCGCCGCGAGGCGTCGCGCAGGGTGGTCATCATCCGCGGGTGGTTGGTGCCGGGGTTGTGGCCGAAGCACAGGATCAGGTCGGCGTGGTCGAAGTCCTCGAGGCTGACCGAACCCTTGCCCATGCCGATCGAGTCCGGCAGGCCGACGCTGGTCGGCTCGTGGCACATGTTCGAGCAGTCGGGGAAATTGTTGGTTCCCACCCGCCGACCTAGCAGCTGGAACAGAAAGGCCGCCTCGTTCGAGGCCCGACCCGAGGCGTAGAACTCGGCCTGGTCGGGATGGTCGAGAGCCCGCAGGGCGTCGGCGACCCGGGCGAAGGCGGCGTCCCAGGCGATCGGCAGATAGCGGTCGCTGGCCGGATCATAGGCCAGCGGATGGGTCAGCCGGCCCAGGTCCTCCAGGGCGTGGTCGCTCCAGGTCTTCAGTTCGGCGACGGTGTGGGCGCCGATCGCCTCGGGCGTGGCGCGCTTGGTCGTCGCCTCCCAGGCCACGGCCTTGGCGCCGTTCTCACAGAACTCGAACGACGAGGTGTGCTTGGGATCGGGCCAGGCGCAGCCGGGGCAGTCGAAACCCTCCGGCTGGTTGGCGCGCAGCAGGGTTTTGCCGCCCTCGATCACCGTCGCCTGGTCGCTGAGCGCCCCGGCCACCGCCTTCAGCGCGCCCCAGCCGCCGGCCGCCGAGTCGTAGCGGTGGATGCCCGGAATCTTGATGTCGGCCATCACGCGGTCTCCAACTGAAGATCGTGCAGCCGGTCGAGCCGGGTGAACACCGTATGGCCGTCGTCACGGGCCAGGGCCACCAGGGTCAGCCCCGCCTCCTCCGCCTTCTGGATCGCCAGGTCAGTCGGAGCCGAAACGGCGACCAGCATCGGCGCGCCGATGCGGGCGGCCTTTTCGACCATCTCGAACGAGCAGCGGCTGGTGACGACGACGAAGCCGTCGCCGGCGCTCCGGCCAGCGCGGGCCAGGGCCCCGGCCAACTTGTCCAGCGCGTTGTGGCGGCCGACATCCTCGCGCACCAGCACCAACGCGCCCTGCCGGTCGGCGAAGGCGGCGGCGTGGGTGGCGCGGGTCAGTCGGCCCAGCGGCTGACGGTCGGCCAGGGCGTCGGTGGCCCGCTGCACCGCCTCGTGCCGGAACGCCGCGCCGTCGGCCAGGCGCGGCAAGGGGCGCACGGCGTCGGCCAAGCGCTGGACGCCGCACAGGCCGCAACTGGACCGGCCCTCCAGGGTGCGCGGCCGAGCCTTGTGCCTGACCGCGCCCGGTCGCAGGCGGACATCGACCATGACGCCGGCCTCCACCGTCTGCAGGCGGACCTCGGCGATGTCGGAAAAGCTCGCCACCGCCTCGGTCACGGTGAAGCCCACGGCCAGGTCCTCGACATCGGCCGGCGTCGCCATCAGCACGGTGTGCGGACGGCCGTCGAACGACAGGGCGATGGGGGTTTCCTGAGGCGTTTCGCGCACGATCGCTTCGCGGCGCGACGACCTCCACTGGACGCCGGGACGGCGGTGGGCGGGCAACTGGCTCATGGGCGCGAGTCTAGGCCCGCGCCCGGGCCGGGCCAAGAGTGGAAGATGACTTAGCGAGCGTCGCGCAGATAGATCGTTCGGCTGCGGCCGCGCAGCAGCAGCCCGATCACGACGCCGGCCGCCGCGGCGATCGCCACCGCCGGAAGCGGCTTGGCGGTCACATAGTCCTCGACCGCGTCCAGCCGGTCGTGAACCTTGGCGCGGGTCTTCTGCAAGGCGTCCCCGAACGCGTCCTTGGCCCCGCCCTTGAGCTGGCCGAAGGCCTGCTGGACGGCGCCGGCCGCCTCGTTGAGCTTGCCCTTGGCCTGGGTCTTGCCGTCGCCGGTCAAGCCGCCGACCGCGTCCTGCGCTCGGCCCAGGCCCTGCTTGGTCACGCCCGCGATCTGTTCGTCCATCGGGAAAATCCTTGAAAGGGGGCGCCGCCCACAACGCGGCGTCCTTTCCAAACCCCCGCGCAGCCGGTCCCGTTCCCGATCGCCTGTCGCCCGCGCCGACCGAGGCCTGCGTCGAGCGCCCCACCCCGCGCTGATCAGAGGTCGTCCATCCACCCCGTCTCCGCGCCGATCGGCATGCCGGGCGGCACGCTGGGCGCGCGCGGGGCCTTGGCCAGCTCCTTGTCGAGCAGGGCGTCGTCGCCGAGGATGCGGACGATGCTGCGGCTCCAGGCGCCGTCCGGCCCCGCCCCCTTGGCCGAGCCAGTCCAGGTCTGCAGACGGGCGTTGATCACCGCCGCCACGTCCGGCGAGGTGTCGGGATCATGGCTGCTGCGCGCCAGGCTCAGCAGGGTGCGATAGGCGATGCGACGACCCAGTTCGGTGTCGCGCCGGTCGCCCCCGGCGGCCAGCAGCTTGTCGAGCAGTTCGTCCAGGCCCAGGGCGGCCGGGTCGCGGCGATGCTGTTCATAGACCCGCGTCAGGCGCGACGGGGCCAGCAGGGTGTCCAGCGTCACCTCGGCGGCGACATCGGCGGCCACCAGCGGATCGAACACCGCCGCCCCGGCGTTGTCGAGCACCTCGATGTCGAACTGCCGGTCGGACCGGCCGTTGACCCCGGCCGACAGCAGGCCGACCAGCCGATCGGGCACGGTCAGCTCGGCCGGCGCCAAGGTCGCCATCAGCGCGCCCAGCGCCGCGCGCTGGGCGGCCGGGGCCACGGGCGCGGCCGGCGGACGGCCGTCGCCGCGCACCGCGTAGACATAGTCGACCCCGCCGATCAGCTTGGCGGCGGCCTCGACTTGATAGCGATGCAACAGCCAGATCGGCACGAACTTGCGCCGCAGATTGGCCATCGCCTCGTCGGGCTTGATCGCGGTCTCGCCGAAGCGGGCGATCGCCGCCTGGCGCACCGTCAGCATCCGTGTCAGCTCGGCCGTCGGATCGGGCCCGTTGTCCCACATGCTGCCCCAGGGATTGGGGGTGTCGGGGGCGCGGCCGTCGATGTCGGTGATGAACCGCACGCCGGCCTTGCCCGAGGCCAGGGCCTTGGCTCGCGCGGCGGCGTCGGGATCCACGCCCGGCGCCGGTTGGCCGTAGAGCCAATCGACGGTGAACTTGTCCCAGTCGCCGATGCCCACGGCATAGGCGTCCGAGAGGTCGGGCGCGCCGCCCACCAGATCGATCTTCGGCCCCGGATAGTCCATCACCGAGGCGCGGTTCTGGGTGCTGGCGGCGAAATTGTGCATGAAGCCCAGGGCGTGGCCAACCTCGTGGGCGCCCAGCTGACGCAGGCGGGCCAAGGTCACCTGGGCCGGGTCGTTGGGACCGCCCTGGCCGGTCTTGTCGGCCCCGACCAGGCCCTCGAAGATGATCATGTCCTGGCGCATGCGCAGCGAGCCCAGGACCACATTGCCCTTGATGATCTCACCGGTGCGCGGATCGACGATCGTCTGGCCGTAGGACCAGCCGCGGGTCGCCCGGTTGGTCCAGTTGACCATGTTGTAGCGCACGTCCAGCGGGTCGGCGCCGGCCGGCAGCAGCTTGGCCTGGAAGCCGTCGATGAAGCCGGCGGCGTCGAAGGCCTGGGCCCACCAGCCGACGCCCTCGATGACCGCGGTGCGCACCGGCTCGGGCGCGGCCGGGTCGATATAGAAGATGATCGGCTTCTTCACCGGCGAACGGGCGGCGGTGGGGTCGGTCTTCTCCAGCCGGAAGCGGCTGGCCAGCTGATAGACCAGGGCGTCGCCCAGCGGCGCGCCGAAATCGATGGCCTGGGCGCCGCCGGCGGCCGAGCGCACGTCGAAGCTGCGGAGCACGTAGCCGGGCTCGGGCAGCCGGATCAGCGAGTGGTGGACGGTGAGGCTGATCTGGCGCGGATCGGGCGACAGGCCGCCGACTTCCGATCCGGGCGTGTCGGACTGGTAGGTCTGCAGCGCCTCCATCTCGATATTGTCGGGGAACACCTTCACCGACGTCAGATCGGGGGCGCTGAGCGCCTCGACCAGCTTGAAGCCCTTGGCCCCGCCGTCGGCCAGTTCGCGGGCGACGCCGATCCCGTCGCGGGTCAGGAACGGAGCGATGTCGATGACCACGCGGCCGTCGGCCTCGGTGGAGACGATGTCGCCCATCCACACCGTGGCGACCACGAAGCTGTCGCGGGCCGCCGCCTGACCGGCGGCGTCGCCGCCGGTGGCGCGAAAGCGCGGATTCTCGAACTGGATGGCGACCTTCTTACCATAGCGGCGGAACACCAGGAGCTGGGTCGGGCCGAGCATGCCGCGGTCCAGCCGGATATTGGGCGAGCCCAGCCCGGTGCGCAGCGAGGCGGCGTAGAGATAGCGGCCCGAGACGCCGTCGGCGCCCGGAGCCGGCAGGGTCAACAGGATCTTGCCGGCGCCCGCGTCGACCCGAAGGGGCAGCAGGCCGCCGGCCTGCGCGACGCTGGCGGCGGGGGTTGGAGCGGCGGCCAGGGCCGGCGCCCCGATCAGGGCGGCCCCCGCCAACAGGGCGAGGACGGTGGCGCGGAAGGTCTGGGTCATCGAACTCTCAACAAGATAGGGCCGCCCCGCCGTGCGAGGACGGCGGGGCGGACCGGGAGGCCGGCTAGTAGTCGAACCGCAGGCCGACCCGGAAGGTGCGGCCCATGGTGTCGTAGAGGTTTCGGTTGGTCTGAGGATAGCCGACCGTGTTCTCCGCGCCGAGGTTGCCTGGATTGCCCACCAGGACCGGCTCGGTGTTGAACAGGTTCTTGATCGACACGAAGGCCTCGCCGCCGACGCCCTTGACCTTGAAGTCGTAGCTGGTCGAGACGTCCCAATAGATCGCCCCGTCGACGCTGTTGTCGTTGATCGTATAGTAGGGCGCGACGCTGGCCGGGCAGGCGCTCTGGCATTCGGTGTAGGCGTTACTGACCACGCCGTCGCTGATCCCGCGGGCGGTGACGTTGATGGTCCACGGATCCACTTGATAGGTGGCGGTCAGGCGGTAGACCCAGTCTGGGGTGCTGCTGGTATTGGCGCCGGCCTGGTCGATGGCGGTGACGCCGTCGTCGGTGACGTTCTTGATATAGTGGGTGAACATGCCACGCAGGCTCAGGGATCCTTTGCCCCACGCCACCAGATCCTCCAGGTCGGTGCGATAGGAGGCCTCGATATCGAGGCCCTTGGCCGTCATGCTGTTGAGGTTGGCGTAGTACAGATCGATGGTGCTGAGCGTGCCGTTCACGAACTTCAGATTGCTGCAGTAGGACGTGACCTTCTGAATGTAGCAGTAGTCAGCCACCTGCTGGGCGGTGACGAAGCTGATCACGCCCTTGACCTTGATGTCGTAGTAATCGATCGAGGCCTGGAAGCCCGGCAGGAAGCGCGGCGACACCACCATGCCGACGCCGTAGCCGTCGGCCACCTCGGGCTTGGCGTCGGGATTGCCCTGCAGGTTCTGGACGAAGGCGGTCGAGACGCCGTTGATATTGACCGAATTGCTGCGCGCGGTGCCCGCGTCGTAGAGCTCGCTCATATTGGCCGCGCGAATGTCGCGCGACGCCGAGGCGCGCAGCTTGACGTCCTGGATCGGGGCGTAGGTCAGACCCGCCTTCCAGGTCTTGGCCGTGCCCGAGGTGCTGTAGTCGGTGATGCGGGCCGCGCCGTTGAAGTCGAGCCCCTTGAACAGCGGCACGACGGTTTCGACATAGGCTTCCTTGACGTTGTACTCACCGCTGGTGACGCGGAAATTGCCGTACTTCCAACCGGCTTGATACTGGGCCTCGACGAAGCCGTTCATCTTCTCCTTGCGGTACTCGGCGCCGGTGGCCAGCGAGATCGGGCCGGCCCAGCCCTGGATGCTGTTGGTCCGCAGGTTGAAGGCGGCGACGTCCTGGGTGAACGTCTGGTCGCGGTAGGGCTCGCCCAGCACGTATTTCAACGCCGCCGCGCTGGCGACGCCCTGGCCGAAGCGGTTGAGCGGCACGCAGCCATTGGTCGGGTCGGTGATCGTCGAGCGGCAGACGATCTGGCCGTTGCTGAGCACCGCGTCGGTGGCCAGGGTCAGGCGGGCGGTGTTCCAGGTCGGGGTCAGCTGCTCGTGGGTCGTCGTCTTGCCGTGCTGGTAATAGGTGTCCCAGTTGATCGCCAGGCCGAGGGCCTCGAAGTCGCCCTTGCCGCCGACCACGTAGCGCTCGGTCTCGCGCTCCATGGCGCTGCCGGAGGCCGGCATGTCGATATTGCTGCTGCCCATGGTGAAGGAGGCCAGGCCCAGGCTGGTCATCTGCGCCTTCACCGAGGCTGGCAGATAGGCGTTGTCGGAGCGGATGACGATGCCGGTCTGGGTCGGGGAGATATAGTAGCTCAGCCCCTGGTACTTGGCGTAGGAGCCCTGGGCGAAGACCTCGATATTGGGGGTCAGCTCGAAGCTGGCGCGGCCAAAATAGCTGTCGCGATCCTCTTCGGGGATCAAGGTGTTGGTGCCGACCATGCCCGACGAGGCGTAGTCCCAGTCGCCGCCGACCATCCACTGGCCCGACACCGCGCCGTAGGCCAGCTGGTTGACCGCGCCGTTGACGCCGAAATACGTGCCCTTCAGCGGGCCGGCGGTGATCAGCCCGCCCGGGGTGTAGGCCGAGATGCCGACATGGTTGGTGGTGATGTAATAGGGCGCGGTCGCCGAGGTGTCGGTGTTGCGGATGGCGAAATAGCCGGTCCGGTTCCAGTCGCGGTCGATGGTCTGGACGCCGTCCTGGCTGACCCATTCGGCGCTGGCCAAAAGGTGGCCCCTGCCCCCGGCGAAGCCGCCGCCGGCGGTGATGTTGTACTTCCAGTTGGCGCCGTCGCCGTAGGTGGTCTCACCGTATTCCAGCGAGCTCTTGATGCCGGTGTAGTCCTTGTTGAGGATGAAGTTGACCACGCCGCCGACGGCGTCCGAACCGTAGGCCGACGAGGCCCCGCCGGTCACCACCTCGACCCGCGAGATCAGCGATTGCGGGAAGGTGTTGGTGTCGACCAGGCCGGTGGCCGCCGAGACCACCGAGCGCTGACCGTCGAACAGCACCAGGGTGCGGCCAGCGCCAAGGGCGCGCAGATTGAGGGCGCTGATGCCGGCCGCGCCGTTGCTGAGCGCGCCGGACGAATTGGCGGCCGTCGAGCTGCCGGCCACCGACGGCAGGGTGTTGACGAAGTCGGCGATATTGGCCGGCGCGGCGGCGGCGATTTCCTGTTCCCCGAGGACGTTGACCGGCGTCGGCGCGTCGAAGCCGTCGCGGGCGATCCGCGAACCGGTGACGACCACCTCCTCGACCAGCTCGCCGCTCGGGGCGGACTGGGCGAAGGCCACCGAACCGGAGGCCAGCAGGGCCGCGACGCTGGCCGTCGCCAATGCGTAACGCCGAGCGCGCGACGTCAGTCCAAGGTTGTTTGCGAGCTTCATTCTGTCCCCCGATAAGTGTTTGATAATAATTTCAAGTGATTATTCTTGTGAAAGCAGGCCTATACTGTCCGACCTGAAGGCAAACTCTCCCCGTCGCGCCGAGAGACCTCAGCGCGCCACCGTCTTGGCTTGGAATTGAACGCCCCGCTCGACCGCCGAAATGGCGTCGGATCGGTTGAACGCACCACCCTCGGGCCGGCGGCCCGGCGCACCGCGCCCCATCGGCCGCGGCTCGCTATTGTTCGTTTCCACCCCGTGGACCGCCCCCACGGAGCGGCGTAGTAAAGATCCTCACGCGGCGCGCGAGACGGGGCCCATACACTTAAGGTAGAGTCTCCCGCTGACTGACCGCCACAAGGCAAGTTACTCCGGCGCTACGAGATTACTTGCTAAAAGCGGATTTTGAGCGCCGGAATTATGTTTGTGCTGCCGATTTATGCACGGAGTTGCAGGTTCAATGTCGAAATCCGAACAGCTTGACCTCGATAGCGTCGATTATCAGATCCTAAAGGAGCTTTGCGTCGACGGACGGGCGTCGGACGTCTGGCTGGGCGAGAAAATCAACCTCTCCAGCACCGCCGTGGCCCGCCGTCGACGAAGCCTGGAAGAGCGCCAGGCGGTGCTGAGCTATTCAGCAAATCTGAACATGCCGATGCTTGGCTATAGCGTCGTGGTCTTCGTCGCCATCGAGTTGAGCTCCCAGGCCGAACGAGCCTTGAACGAATTCGAGCGCGAAGTGGTCAAGTGTCCGTCGGTGTCCTATTGCGGCTTCGTCTCCGGAGACACCGACTTTCTGATCATGCTCAACGTCGAATCGTTTGAAGACTATGATCACGTCTATCGCCGCGAGCTCTCGACCTTGCCGCACGTGGCCAAGATCCGCAGCAGTTTTGTGATGCGCGAGGTCGCGCGCCGCGGCACCCCGCCGATCGTGTTTCAGGAAAAGGCCAAGGCGCGGCGCGATGAACCGCTCGCCGCGCCGGCCCCCGGAAACAATTCGGGGAGGCGCTAGGCGCCTCCCCGAATCCTTCTCGCATCCTTGGCTTCCGCCGGAGGTTATTTGGCCAGACCGTTCGGATACTTGACGCCCAGCTGCTCCAGATAGGTCTTGTACTTCTTGGAGTCGTAGTAATAGGGCTCCATCTTCGGGCGCATCTTGGCCATGATGTCGGTGTTCAGCCAGATCGCCGGCTTGTCGTCCTTGGTCAGGACCGGATCGTATTTCTGATCCTTCATCTGCACGTTCTGGAAGTAGTCCTTGGCGTCGGCGATGATCTTCGGCGTGGTCATCAGGTCCAGCACGGTCATGGCCACGGCCTTGGCCCCAACCTCGACGCCCTTGTGGGCGATCGGCGTCGCCATCGCCATCGCCGAGGTGACGTTGTGGCCGATCGCGCCGGGGATGTTGGACGGATAGCGGATGGTGATGGTCGGCACCGTCCACATCACGTCGCCGATGTCGTCCGAACCCCCGCCCATCGACACGCCGCGGCTGTCGGGGGTCGACAGTTCCGCCACCTCGGTGGACAGCGGCTGCAGCTTGAACTTCTGGGCCACCTGCACCGACTTGGCGAAGGCCTGGTCGTCCTCGCTCCACTTGGGCATGCCCACCGCCTTGATGTTGGCATAGGCGGCCTCGGCCAGCGGCTTG
>JAQGIN010000241.1 GCA_028291125.1 Caulobacter sp. | reverse complement strand
TTCAGGGCGTCGGCCCCGAAGGCCTCGCGCCGCCAGCCGACCAGGGCCGGGGTGTTGGCCTCGTCGTCGGCGGCGATCTTTTCCAGGTCCGAGACGGTGGCGATCAGCTTGGAGGCGACGCCGGCCTCTTCCGCCCGCGCCTTCAGCAGCACCTTGAGCAGCTCGACCACGGCGCCGGCCGAGGGCGGCGGCGGCGGGCCGGCCTTTTCGAGCACCGGGGCGTAGCCTTCCGGATCGGCCAGGGCGGCGTTGATCGCCGCCAAGAGGTCGGGACCGAACTTGCTGCCGCCAAAGCCCTTGGGCACGCCGCGCAGGGTCGACAGGCCGTCGAGGCTGGTCGGGGCCTGGGTGGCCAGCTCGTCGATGGCCTCGTCCTTGAGGATGCGGCCGCGCGGCTGGTCGCGCTGCTGGGCGGTGCGCTCGCGCCAGGCGGCGACGGCGCGGAACACGGCCAGGTACTTCTGGGCGGTCTTGCGCGGTTTGAGCCGGCGCCAGGCCTTTTCCGGGTCGACGTCGTAGAAGGCCGGATCGGTCAGGGCCTTCATTTCCTCTTCCACCCAGGCCAGGCGGCCGGCGGCCTCGAGCCTCGCCCGCAGCATTGGGAACAGGGTGGCCAGGTGGGTGACGTCGGCGATGGCGTAGGTCAGTTGGTTGTCGCTGAGCGGGCGGCGGGCCCAGTCGGTGAAGCGGCTGCTTTTGTCGAGCTCGACCTTCAGCATCTGGCGGACCAGGGCGTCATAGGCGATCTGCTCGCCGAACCCGGCGGCCATGCCGGCCACCTGGGTGTCGAACAACGGCGTCGGCATGGCGCCGAGATTGTTGAAGATCTCGACGTCCTGGCGGGCGGCGTGGAACACCTTCAGCACGCTGGTGTCGCGCAGGATGTCGAGCAGCGGCGTCATGTCCAGCCCGTCGGCCAGCGGGTCGATGCAGGCCTCGGTCGACGGCGACGCCACCTGGATCAAGCACAGCTTGGGCCAGTAGGTGGTCTCGCGCATGAACTCGGTGTCGACGGCGATGAAGGGCTCGCCCTTCAGCTCATTGCAGAACGCCGCGAGCTCGGCGGTGGTGGTGATCGGCTTCATCGGCTGCTAATAGCCTCGCCGACCCCCGAGTCTGCAAGCGTCAAGCAGCCCAGATCGGCAATTTAACGCCTCAGACCCGCGCCTTTCGCGTTTCCAGACCCGAGCGACCCCCATGACCGACCTGCCCAACGGCCTCACCTACGCCCAGGCCGGCGTCGACATCGACGCCGGTAACGCCCTGGTCGAGGCCATCAAGCCGCTGGCCAAGGCCACCCGCCGGCCGGGGGCCGAGGCCGGCCTCGGCGGCTTCGGGGCGCTGTTCGACCTCAAGGCCGCCGGCTACGAGGACGCCCTGCTGGTCTCGACCACCGACGGGGTCGGCACCAAGCTGCGCATCGCCATCGACAGCGGCCTGCACGGCCAGGTCGGCATCGACCTGGTGGCCATGTGCGTCAACGACCTGTTGGCCCAGGGCGCCGAGCCGCTGCTGTTCCTCGACTATTTCGCCACCGGCAAGCTCGACATCGAGACGGCCAAGAGCGTGGTGGCCGGCATCGCCGAGGGCTGCAAGCTGGCCGGGGCCGCCCTGGTCGGCGGCGAGACCGCCGAAATGCCCGGCATGTACGGCGACGGCGACTACGACCTGGCCGGCTTCTCGGTCGGCGCGGTCGAGCGCGACGGCGTGCTTCCCAAGCTCGACAAGCAGCGGGCCGGCGACCTGATCATCGGCGTCGGCTCGTCGGGCCCGCACTCCAACGGCTACAGCCTGGTGCGCCGGGTGGTCGAGCGTTCGGGCCTGGCCTGGGACGCGCCGGCCCCGTTCGCCGAGGGCCAAACGCTCGCCCAGGCCCTGATGACCCCGACCCGCATCTATGTGAAGTCGGTGCTGCCGCTGCTGCAATCGGGCCGCGTCAAGGGCGGGGCCCATATCACCGGCGGCGGCCTGATCGAGAACCCGCCGCGCTGCGTCGCGCCCGGCCTGGTGCCGGTCCTCGACTGGAACGCCTGGCCGCTGCCGCCGGTGTTCGAATGGCTGCAACAGGTGGGCGGCATCTCCGACCACGAGCTGCGCCGCACCTTCAACTGCGGCGTCGGCTTCATCCTGGTGGTCGCCGCCAGCGACGCCGAGCCGGTCCTGGCCGCCCTGCTCAACGCCGGCGAGGACGCCTTCATCTGCGGCCAGCTGGCCGCCGCTTGAGGCCGTGCGTGGAAACCTCGTCCTTCGACAAGCTCAGGATGAGGTTTCCATGGCCAACGCTTCAGTAGCCCTCATCCTGAGCCTGTCGAAGGACGAGGGCGGACCCACGGACCTGTCCGCATGACCCAACGCACCCGCGTCGCCGTCCTGATCTCCGGCCGGGGCTCCAATCTGGAGGCCCTGATCGGGGCGGCCCGCGACCCCGCCTGCCCGTTCGAGATCGCTCTGGCGCTGTCCAACAAGCCCGAGGCCGGCGGCCTGGCCACGGCCCGCGCCGCCGGCATCGACGCCGTCGCCGTCGACCAGCGCGATTTCCCCAAGGACCGCGAGGGCCACGAGCGGGCGATCGACGCCGCCCTGCGCGCCGCCAAGATCGAGGTGGTGGCCCTGGCCGGCTACATGCGCATCCTCACCCCGGTGCTGGTGGAGGCCTGGGCTGGGCGGATGCTGAACATCCATCCGTCGCTGCTGCCGCTCTATCCGGGGCTCGACACCCACGGCCGCGCCTTGGCGGCCGGCGACGGCGAGGCCGGCTGCAGCGTGCACCTGGTGACAGTCGGGGTCGACGAGGGCCCGCTGCTGGGCCAGGCCCGGGTGCCGATCCTGCCGGGCGACGACGAAGCCGCCCTCGCTGAGCGGGTGCTGGCCGCCGAGCACCAGCTCTATCCCGCCGTGCTGGCCGATTTCTGCCGCGCCCTGAAATGACCCCGATCGAGACCGCGCGGCTGGTCCTGCGCCCGGTCGAGCCCGCCGACGCCGCCGCCACGGCCGCGCTGCTGACCCCGGCGGTCAGCCGCTGGCTGGCCTCGTGGCCGCAGCCCTGCACCCTGGACCTGGTCGCCGACCGCATCGACACCCACCGCCGCGACGCCGCGGCCGGCGACGCCCTGACCCTGGCCTTGGTCCGCAAGGCCGACGACGTTCTGCTGGGCTGGCTGGGCGTCTATCGCGAGCCGCGCGTCCCGGCCGTGGCCAGCCTCGGCTATTTCGTCGGCGAGGCCCATCAGCGCCAGGGCTATGTCAGCGAAGCCGCCGCCGCCGCCCTGCCCGTGGCGCTGGCCGACCTGAAGCTGGAGGCCATCGAGGCCGCCGCCCAACTGGCCAACGCAGGCTCGATCGCCGTGCTGCGCAAGCTGGGCCTGAGCTATGTCGGCGAGCGCGCGGTGTTCGCCTCGGCCCGGGGGCGGGAGGAGGCGTGCGCGGTCTATCGCTTCGCGCCTTCCCAGCGGCCCATCATCCCCGCTTAGGCGGACTTAGCGCTGGGGTGCGAAAACCTCTCCTTCGACAAGCTCAGGATGAGGTTTTCAACTGAACTCGGCGATGAAATAGCCCTCATCCTGAGCTTGTCGAAGGACGAGGGCGGCCCCGCTGAGGTGGAAGGCCCAACTGTCCACACCCCCTAGGGGGCGTTTCCCCCGATGGCCGAGGCCGAGGCCCGCCGCTCGCCCACCGCCTGCCCCACCGCCAGCGCCGCCACCCCGGCCGCCGCCGCCCACAGGGCCAGGGCCCCGACCCTCAGATAGGCCGCCGCCCCCAGCGCCCCGCCCAGGGTCAGGCCGACCCACAGCAG
>JAQGIN010000227.1 GCA_028291125.1 Caulobacter sp. | reverse complement strand
GAAGAAGGCCTCGTCGACCTTGGCGTTGTCGAAGCCCGACATCGGGCCGGTGTCGAGGCCCAGGGCGCGGGCGGCGACGATCAGATAACCGCCCTGCAGCGAGCTGTTGCGCAGCGCGCCCCACTCCTTGGCCACCGGATCGGGGAACCAGTCCTTGGCCCCCGGGGCGTTGGGGAACAGCTTGGGCAGGGTGTCGGGGAAGTCCAGGTCGTAGCCGACGATCACCGTCACCGGGGCGACGCGGATCTTGGCGCCGTTCGAGCCCGAGGCCAGGACGGCCAGCTTTTCCTTGCCCTCGGGGCTGGTTACGAACACGAACCGGGCCGGCGTGGAGTTGGCGGCGGTCGGCCCGAACTTGACCATGTCATAGAGCTCGCGCAGCAGGCTTTCCGGCAGCGCCTCGGGCTTCCAGCCGTTGCGGGTGCGGGCCTCGGTGAACAGCTGGGCCAGGATGGGGGCGACGAGGGGCTCGGACATGGCGGGGTCTCCACTCTATTTTGCAACAGGCACAGTTGCGATATGGGGCCCGGCGGGCGGCGTGGCAAGCCGAAATCCCGGAAACGGCCCTTTCCAGGCCTCGGCGCCACGCCGATAGGCGCCTGCGACACCATGACCGGTTTTCAGTCGTGGCGCGCGGGGCGGCGTCAACCTTCACCATAACGGGCCAGCAGGGTCGGTCGATGCGGCAAGCGACGTCGCCGGTAGGGCCGACCCATATCGATACAACGCCACGTGCCGCCAAGCGATATAGATCGTCAATTCTAGAACTCTTCACCAGGAGTCGAAGCGTCTGCTGCGTTACTGATGTGAATTGGGAAATGTATGGCTGTGGTATGGCCTGATTTTTACTTCAAGTAATACCGTTTATATTTCCTTTAAACAGTGTATGCGACAATATGCCAATATTTATCTTCAATACATCATGACAGCATTTGGCCATCCCAAATCAAAGGGGGGATGGAGACACTGTGATGCATTCTCAAAAACTGTTGAGCCGCGCGGCGGTCGGGGCGGTCGTGGCCCTGTCGCTGCCGTTAACGGCTCACGCCGACCCGACCAAGGACCTGCAGGTGGCCGCCCGGGCGCTGACCTTCCTCGAGGACGGCCCGACGGGCACGGCCGTGCTCGGCGTGGTGTTCGACCCGTCCAAGCCGGCCTCGGTGGCCGAGAAGAACGCGGTCATGGCCGCGATCGGCGGCGGCTTCCACGCCGGCGCCCTGACCGTCACCGGCAAGCCCGTCGAGGCTGGCGCGGTCGGCGGCGTCTCCGGCGTCGCGGCCCTGTTTGTGACCACCGGCATCGGCTACGGCCCGGTCGGGGCCGTCGCCAAGGCCAAGAAGATCATCACCATCGGCTCGGATCCGGCCTGCGCCACCTCGGGGGCCTGCACGATGAGCGTCGCCACCGAACCCAAGGTCGAAATCATCGTCAATCGGAGCACGGCCGCGGCCGTGGGCGCGGTCTTCAAGGCCGCCTTCCGCATGATGATCCGCGAAGTCTGAGCCGGCGAACCAGAGAGCAAATCATGAAAAAGCGAAACCTTCTGGCCGCCGCCTCGGCGGGCCTGGCCTTGGCGGCCTCGACCGCCCACGCCCAATCGATCGACTACGGCGCCATGGAGCAGCTGTTCAACGAACCGGTGACCACCAGCGCCACCGGCTCGCCGCAGCGCGCCACCGAGGTGCCGGTCGACATGACCATCATCAGCGCCGCCGAGATCCATCGCTCGGGCGCCACCGACCTGCCGACCATCCTCAGCCGGGTGGCCGGGGTCGATATCCTCAGCTACGCCGCCGGCCAGTCCGACGTCGGCATCCGCGGCTATAACCAGGCCCGCTCGCCGCGCCTGCTGGTGCTGATCAATGGCCGCCAGGTCTATCTCGACCACTTCGGCTATACCGACTGGGCCTCCCTGCCGATCCAGCTGAGCGAAATCCGCCAGATCGAGGTCGTGCGCGGTCCCAACAGCGCCATCTTCGGCTTCAACGCCGTCTCCGGCGTGGTCAACATCATCACCTTCAACCCGCGCTTCGACGACACCAACACCGTCGAACTGCGGGCCGGCACCAGCGAAAGCACCGGCGTCTCGGTGGTCAAGACCGTCCACCTAGGCAAGAGCCTGTCGGTTCGCCTGTCGGCGGGCGCCGACCATCAGAACGAGTGGAAGGACAACAGCCCGACCGTCACCGCCGCCCAGATCCACAATCCGTCGACCGTCCGCGCCAATATCGACGCGGTGGCGCAGCTGAGCCCCAAGGTCCAGCTGCGGGTCGAGGGCTCGATGTCCAACGGCTCGTCGACCCAGGTGATCTCGACCTTCGCCTACGCCCAGCACCGGGTGAAGACCGACTCGCTGAAGGCCACGCTCAGCGCCGAGACCCACCTCGGCCTGGTCCAGGCCCAGGCCTATCGTAACGACCTCGACGCCCTGACGCCGGGTCGGCAGTACCTCAACAACATCACCGTGGTCAGCGTCGAGGACCTGTTCAAGATCGGCGCGGCCCACACGGTCCGCATCGGCCTGGAATATCGCGACAACCAACTCGACACCGCCTCCTATATCGGCGCCAAGATCAGCTACCGCGTCCTGGCTCCGTCGGTGATGTGGAACTGGGTGGTCAATCCCAAGCTGGCCCTGACCGCCGCGGCCCGCCTCGACTCGCTGACCTTGGAGCGCACCGGCGGCTTCCCCGCCGGGGCCCCGCAACACGACAACCGCCTGTGGGACCGCGACATCAAGGAGACCAGCGTCAATCTCGGCGCGGTCTACAAGGCCACCGCCCAGGACTCCTTCCGGGCGACCTACGCCCGCGGCGTCCAGGCCCCGACCCTGCTGGAGCTGGGCGGCCTGCTGATCCCGCCCGCCACGGCGGCCCCGACCGGCGCGCTGATCACCGGCAATCCGACCCTGGATCCGGCGATCGTCACCAATGTCGAGCTGGCCTATGACCGCGACCTGCCGGCCTTCGGCGCCAAGGCCGGGATCAAGGTGTTCGCCCAGAAGACCGAAAGCGTCAAAGGCCAGTTCAGCACCGCCGCCATCGACATTCCGGCGACGACCACGACCTGGAACACCTACACCTACAAGAACGTCTCCGACTCCAAGATGAAGGGCGTCGAGGTGTTCGCCGCCGGCAAGATCAAGGGCGGCTATCACTGGAGCGCCGACACCACCTACACCGACGTCAAGGACGACCCGTTCACCACCGACGCCAGCCTGATCCTGCGCAAGGTGGATTTTGAAGCCACCTCGCCCAAGTATCGCAGCAACCTGGCGGCCGGCTGGTCGAACGACAAATGGTCGGTCGACGGCTACGCCCACTTCGTCAGCAAGTTCGCCTCGTACAACGCCAACCTGCTGGAGCCGGTGTCGTCCTATTCGACCCTGGCCGGCCGCGTCGCCTACCGCCTGCCCCACGGCGTCGAGGTGTCGCTGAACGGCCAGAACCTGGCCCACGCCCGTCAGTCGCAAGCCAAGGGCCCCAGCGGCCTGCAGGCCGAGCGTCGGATGATGCTGTTCGTCACCAAGTCCTGGTGACAGCGGCGGCCTCGCCCGGTGGGCGGGGCCGTCTTTTCTCCCCGAATCCCCCAACTCGCCGGACGTCGCGATCCCAAGGATCGCCGTCCGGCTTT
>JAQGIN010000130.1 GCA_028291125.1 Caulobacter sp. | reverse complement strand
GGCCGGGGGCGGCGGCCCAGGCGATCTCGACGCCCTTCTCGTGGCAGCGCGGGCTCATCAGCTCGGCCACCTGGCGCAGCAGGTTCTCGATGTCGACCGGGGCCAGATGCAGCTCGATCTCGGTGGCCCCCAGCCGGGCGAAGTCGAGCACGTCATTGACCAAGGCCAGCAGGTGGTCGCCGCTTTCGCGCAGGGCGGCGACATAGGCCCGCTGCTCGGCGGTCAGCCGGGTGCCGTCCAGCAGCCGGGCCATGCCCAGCACGCCGTTCAGCGGCGTGCGGAACTCGTGGCTGAGGGTGGCCAGTTGCTCGGGCGTGACGCCGGCGGAGGAGTGGTTGGCGGTCATGGTCGACGATTTTAGATGCCGCGGCTTAACGGGGGGTCAAGCCGGTCGGCGAAGGCGGACGGCGCGGGGCGCGCCTCCTCCTCGCCCGGCCAGGCGGCGCGGCGGTGGGCCAGGGCCTCGGCGACATGGACGCGGCGGACGTGGTCGGCGCCCTCGAGGTCGGCGATGGTGCGGGCCAGGCGCAGGCAGCGGGTCCAGCCGCGGGCGCTGATCCGTCCGGCCTCGGCGGCCTGGGACAGCAGGCCGCGACCGGCCGTATCGAGGCCGGCGATGGTCTCGAGATAGGCCCCCTCGGCCCGGGCGTTGACCGCCTCGGAGCCGCGCGGCCCGTCGGCCAGGGACTCGGCGCGTTCGACCTGCAGCCGCCGGGCCCTCGCCACGCGGGCGGCGACCTCGGCCGAGCCTTCCGATGGCGGCGGCAGGGCCAGGTCGGCGGCGGTGACGGCCGGCATGTCGACCGCCAGGTCGATGCGGTCCATCAGCGGGCCCGACACCCGGCCCTGATAGTCGCGCTGGCAGCGCGGGGCCTTGCCGCAGGCTCCGCGTCCGGCCCCGCCATGACCGCAGCGGCAAGGGTTCATCGCCGCCACCAGCTGCACCCGGGCCGGATAGCGCACATGGGCGTTGGCCCGGGCCACCATCACCTCGCCGGTCTCCAGAGGTCCGCGCAGCGAATCCAGGGCCTGGACGCCGAACTCGGGCAGTTCGTCGAGGAACAGCACGCCGTTATGGGCCAGCGACACCTCGCCCGGCTTGGCCTTCAGCCCGCCGCCGGTGAGGGCGGCCATGCTGGCGCTGTGGTGCGGCGAGCGGTAGGGCCGGGCCCTGGTCAGCGTGCCCTTGGCGATCAGGCCGGCCACCGAATGGACCATCGAGGTCTCCAGCAGCTCGGTCGAGGTCAGCGGCGGCAGCAGGCCGGGCAGGCGCTGGGCCAGCATCGACTTGCCCGAGCCGGGCGGGCCGACGAACAGCAGATTGTGGCCCCCGGCGGCGGCGATCTCCAGGGCCCGCTTGGCGTGCTCCTGGCCCTTGACGTCGCGCAGGTCGCGGCCACGCTCGCCCTCGACCACCGGGCCGGGAGCGGGGGCGGCCAGCACCTGACCGCCGCGGAAGTGGTTGATCAGCGCCACCAGCGAGCGTGGGGCCAGGATGCGGGTGTCGCCGGCCCAGGCCGCCTCGGGCCCGCAGGCCTCGGGGCAGATCAGGCCCAGGCCCATGGCTCCGGCCGCCATGGCGGCGGGCAGGGCCCCGGCGGTGGCGACGATGCGCCCGTCCAGCGACAGCTCGCCCATCGCCGCCCAGCCGTCGAGGGCGTCGGCGGGAATGACCCCCATCACCGCCATCACCGCCAGGGCGATCGGCAGGTCGTAATGGGTGCCCTCCTTGGGCAGGTCGGCCGGGGCCAGATTGGCGACGATGCGCCGGCTGGGCATGGCCAGGCCGAGGCCGGCGAAGGCGCCGCGCACCCGCTCGCGGCTCTCGGCCACCGACTTGTCGGCCAGGCCGACCACGGCGAACACCACCAGGCCGCCGGTCAGCTGCACCTCGACGTCGACGCGGCGCGCCTCGACGCCCTCGAAGGCGACGGTGACGACCTTGGCGGCCATGGGTTCGGCTCCCCGCGGACAATCGACTCGCGCTCCGGACGAGCGCTAGAAAATTTCGTCCACAGGCAATCATGACCGCCAAGGCGGAGCAAGAACAAAAAACGAACGTTTCGGGAAACTACGGCTTTAAGACGTCAGGCCAGTCTCAGCCCGCGACCGCCCGCAGCGCCTCGATCCGATCCCAGAGGATCGCCGCCGCGTCGGCGCCGCCGAACCGCTTCAACTGCTGGGCCCCGGTCGGCGAGGTGACGTTGATCTCGGTCAGATAGTCGCCGATCACGTCGATGCCGACGAACAGCAGGCCGCGACGCTTCAGCTCCGGGCCGATGATCGCGCAGAGCTCCAGGTCGCGGGCGGTCAGCTCCACCGCCTCGGCGCGGCCGCCGACCCGCAGGTTGGAGCGCACCTGGCCGGCGGCCGGCACCCGGTTGATGGCCCCGACCGGCTCGCCGTCGACCAGCAGCACGCGCTTGTCGCCCTTGCTGACGGCGGGGACGAACTTCTGGGCGATGACCTGCTCGCGGCTGATCATGGCGTGCAGTTCGAGCAAGGCGTCGAGAT
>JAQGIN010000127.1 GCA_028291125.1 Caulobacter sp. | reverse complement strand
CGGGGGCGGCGGAGGCGGAGGCGGGGGCGGGGGCGGCGGCGGGGGCGGCGGCGAGCCGAAGGTGTAGCGGACGCCGAGGGTGATCGACGTGTCCTTGTACTTGCCTTCGAAGCTGCCGACGTTGGTGATCGTGCCGACGCCGGGACCGACGTTCCGGGTCACCGAGCCCCATTCGGCGTCGTTGGTGGCCAGATAGCGCCCGGTCAGGTCGATCGACCAGTTCGGGGCCACTTCCCAGGCGACGCCCAGCAGGCCTTGATAGGCGAAGGCTTGGTCGACGTCGTCGAAGCTGACGTTCTGGTACGGCGCGTTGAAGGCGGGAACGCCGCTCAGCTGGCCGTAGACCTTGTTGTGGATCCAGGCCGTGCCCAGACCAGCGCCGATGAACGGGCGGATGGTCGAGTCGGGCATGAAGTCATAGATCACGTTGGCCATCAGCGTGGTGGCCTTGATCTCGCCGTTCGGCGCGCCGCAGGTCGGAGCCGCGGCGGTGCGGATCGGGCCGGCGGTGCAGAGACCGATCGGTTGAGCCGCCGTGGCGCTGCCACGAACGCCTTCGATGTCGCCCTTGCGGTAGCCGTATTCAGCCTCGACCCGCCAGTTGGGGGTGAAGCGGAAGCCGACGCGACCAAAACCCGCCCAGTCCTCGTCGGTCGAGAAGGTCCAGCCATAGGCCGAGCCCGCCGAGTTATTGACGTTGGATTTGGCGTTGATCCCATCGGTGGAGTGGTAGCCGACGTCGCCGGCTAAGTACCATCCGCTCAACGCGCTTTGGGCGGAGGCGCCCGTGGCCGCGCAGAGCGCGACCGCGGCTACGCCAGCCAGCAACCGGATTTTCATGTTGTGTAACCCTCGTTTGTAATTTTCGCGGCGCCGAGCAAGGCGACGCTAGCCAACACAACGCACTACCTACGAAATCGGGTGTGGCAAAAGGGCAACAAATAACAATTCCTGGATGTTACGGGACTCACCTTGGCGCAACCCATCCGCCAGCGGACGAGTTTCTTTCGTGAAATCAACCTGTTGGCGAACATGGCGAAATTCCCGCGAAAAGCGTCACCAGGCGGGATCCAAGCGGGGCCAGGGCTTTTGCGGCCCGCGCAGCTGCTCGAAAGCGCGAGATAGCCGCAACACGCCCAGATCGTCGAATCGCTGGCCGACGATCTGCAGGCCGATCGGCAGGCCATCGTCCGTGTAACCGCAATTGATCGAGGCGGCCGGCTGCTCGGTCATGTTGTAGGCGACGGTGAAGGCGATGTGCTCGAACGGCCGGGCCGGATCGTTGGTCGGCGACGGCAGCTCGGCGGCGAAGGCCGGAATCGGCGCGGTCGGCGACAGCAGGAAGTCGTAGGCGGCGCTGGCCCGGGTCCCGGCCTCGCGCATGGCGGCGATCTGGCTGAAGCCGAGATAGACGGCGAGCCCGTCCGCCTCCGCCGCCCCCGCCGCCCAGGCGTGGATGAAGGGCAGGATGCGCTTCGCCCGCTCGCGCGGCATGGCGACGATGTCGCTCCAGGCCCGGGCGCGCCAGAACAGGTCGAGGCCGTCGAGCATCGGACGGGTCAGGATCGGGGCGACCGGCTCGACGATCGCACCCGCCTGTTCCAGCAGGGCGGCGGCGGCGGTGACGGCGGCCGCCACCTGGGGCTCCACCGCCAGGCCGCAGCCGGGCTCCAGCATCAGGCCGATGCGCAGGCCCGCTAGGTCGATGCCGAGGTCCAGCCAGTCGATCGCGGCCGGCGGCAGGCTCATGTGATCGCGCCGGTCCGGCCGCGACAGCACCGACATCAGCAGGGCCGAGTCGGTCACCGTGCGGGTCATCGGCCCGGCCACCCGGCCGATGGTCGGCGGATCGATGGGGATGCGGCCGTTGCTCGGCTTCAGGCCAAAGATCCCGCACCAGCCGGCCGGCAGCCGCACCGAGCCGCCGATGTCGGTGCCGACGTGCAGCGGCCCATAGCCGGCCGCCGCCGCGGCTCCCGCCCCGGCGCTCGATCCGCCCGGCGTGCGCGACAGGTCCCAGGGATTGCGCGACAGCGGATGGAAGCTGGACAGGCCCGAGGACAGCATGCCGAAGTCGGGGCAGGTGGTCTGGCCCAGGATCACCGCCCCGGCCTCGCGCAGCCTCGCGGTCGGCGGGGCGTCGGCGGGCTCGGGAACCAGCACGGTGGCGGCGCTGCCCAACGGCTTGGCCACGCCGCGGATGGCGATCAGCTCCTTCAGCGTCACCGGCGCGCCGTCGAGCGCGCCCAGCGGTTCGCCGCGCGCCCAGCGGGCCTCGGACTCCTTGGCCGCCGCCCGCGCGCCATCGGGATCGAGGGCGTAGGTGGCGGCCAGGTGAGGCTCGGCGACGGCGATGCGGTCGAGGACCGCCTCGACCACCTCGACCGGCGACAGCGTCCGGCGGCGATAGCCGGCCAGCAGATCGACGGCGGTCAGGTCGGCGAGGTCGGACATCGAGGCTCCTGCTGTGGACTCCCTAAGCGTACAGCGTGAGCGCGGCTTGAAAACGCGTTTCTCCTTGGCTTGGGCCACCCTTTCAACCCGTCTCCCCGGCGAAGGCCGGGGCCCAGATCCTAGGGCAGTGCGTCCGCGGAGAAATTACCCAGCGTCACGGCTGAATCTGGGTCCCGGCCTTCGCCGGGAAGACGGGGGTGGAGATGATGTCAGCGTTTCAATCCCACCCGATCCTGCTCTAAACATCACAGTCCTCCAGGAGAGCTTCGTGTTTGGTCCCGGTCCGCGCAATCTGATCACCGACGTCGCCGGCCTGACGGTGGGCCACGCCACCAGTGAGTCGGCGCGCACCGGCGTCACCGCCCTGCTCTGCCCCGCCGGCTGGACGGCCGGGGTCGACGTGCGCGGCGGCGGTCCGGGCGTGCGCGAGACCGAGACCCTGGCCCCTGAGAACCTGGTCGGCCGGGCCCACGCCATCGTGCTGTCGGGCGGCTCGGTGTTCGGCCTCGGGGCCGCCGACGGCGTGGTCGCGGTGCTGTCCCAGGCCGGCCATGGCCTGCGCCTGAAGCCCGGCGCGCTGGCTATTCCGATCGTGCCCGGCGCGGTGCTGCACGACCTGGCCAATGGCGGCGACAAGGCCTGGGGCCTGGATCCGCCCTATCGCGCCCTGGGCATCGCGGCGGCCGCGGCGGCCAGCGAGACGTTCGCGCTGGGCTCGGTCGGGGCGGGACGCGGCGCCATGGCCGGCCTGGCCAAGGGCGGGCTCGGCTCGACCTCGCTCGATCTCGGCCAAGGCCTGATGGTCGGGGCCCTGGCGGCGGCCAATCCGGTCGGCTCGGTGTTCATGCCCGACGGGATCACCTACTGGGCCTGGCCGTTCGAGATCGACGGCGAGTTCGGCGGCCGCACGCCCAGCGGCCCCGGCGGCCGCATCGACCCGATGCCCGACGACTCCCGGCTGGCCGACCAGGGCCGGCTGGCGGCGGGGGCCAACACCACCCTGGCCGTGGTCGCCACCTCGGCCGCCCTGACCACCGCCGAGTGCAAGCGGCTGGCGATGATGGCCCAGGACGGCCTGGCCCGCGCCGTGCGCCCGGCCCACACCCCGTTCGACGGCGACGTGGTCTTCGCCCTGGCGTCGGGGGCCGTGGCCCTCGATCCGGGGCCGGAGCGCCAGCGGCAGATCACCCGCCTCGGCTCGGCCGCCGCCGACTGCCTGGCCCGCGCCATCGCCCGCGCCGTCCACGCCGCCGCCTCGGAGCCGGCCGCGTGAGCCTGAGCATCGACCCGGCCTTGAAGCCGGCCGCCCTGGCGCCGCTGTTCAAGCGCCTGGGCCGGCTGCACCTGCCCGGCTTCCTGGCCGGCGACGGCGCGGCCCGCGTCCACGCCGCTCTGGCCGGCGACGTCCCGTGGCGCAAGGCCCTGCTGCACGGCGACACGCACTACGAGCCGACCCTGGCCGACTACCAGGCCGTCGCCCCCGACGCCGCCCAGGCCATCGACCAGGCGGTTCTGACTCAGGCCCGCGCCGGCTTCGCCTACCGGTTCGACACCTGGAAGGTCAGCGACGCGGTCGAGGCGGGCCAGCGCGCCGGCTCGGCGATCGAGGAGGTCTACGACTTCCTCAACGGCGCGGCGTTCCTGGGTTTCGTCCGCGCCCTGACCGGCGACATGCGGGCGACCTATTGCGACGCTCAGGCCACCCGCTACCGGCCCGGCGACTTCCTGACCCGGCACAGCGACGCCGCGGACGGCAAGCACCGGCTGTTCGCCTATGTGCTGAACCTGACGCCGACTTGGCGGCCCGACTGGGGCGGCCAGCTGGCCTTCATCGACGACGACGGCCATGTCGCCGAGGGCTACACCCCCAGCTTCAACGCCCTCAATCTCTTCGCCGTGCCGCAGGACCACGCGGTGATGGCGGTGGCTCCCTATGCCGGGGCCGACCGGCTGTCGATCACCGGCTGGGTGCGGGCCCGCCGCTGAGCCGGCCGGCGCGGGCGGCCAGGGCGCGGTCGAGGTCCGGCGTCGCGGCGATCAGCTGCGCCGTATAGGGATGCCGGGGCTTGGCGAACACCGCCGCCGTCGGCCCCTGCTCGACGATCACCCCGGCCTTCATCACCAGCACCTGGTCGGTGAGGCCGCGGACCACGCCCATGTCGTGCGACACGAACAGATAGGCCAGGCCCAGGCGGTCGGAGAGCTGGGCCAGCAGGTCCAGCACCCCGGCCCGCACGGTGACGTCCAGGGCCGAGACCGCCTCGTCCAGGGCGATGACCGACGGCTCGACGATCAGGGCCCGGGCGATGGCGATGCGCTGGCGCTGGCCGCCGGAGAACTGGTGCGGATAGCGGTCGGCGGCCTCGGCGAGCAGGCCGACCTGGTCCAAGGCCGCCTCGACCTTGCGGCGGCGCTCGGCGGCGGTGGGCGGGGCGTCCAGCAGGTGCAGCGGCTCGGCCACCAGACGCTCCACCGTCCAGCGCGGATTGAAGCTGCCATGGGGGTCCTGGAACACCACCTGGATGCGGCGGCGCTGAGCGCGGGCGCCGGTGAAGGCCTCGCCGCCCAGCCGCACCTCGCCGGCCTGGGGCGCTTCGAGCGCCAGCAGGGTGCGCAGCAGGGTCGACTTGCCCGAGCCGGACTCGCCGACCAGGCCGACGATCTCGCCCGGACGGATGGCCAGGCTGACCGCCGACACCGCCTCGACCGGCGCGCCGGCCCGCAGCCAGCGGCGCGGGCCTGGATAGGCGCGGGTGACGCCGATCGCCTCCAGCGCTGGCGCGGCCGCCAGGTCCGGCTGGCGATGGCGGATCGGGACTCGCGCCGCGTCGGCCAGCAGGGTCCGCGAATAGGGCTGGGTCAGGTTGGCGAACAAGGCCGCGGTCTCGCCCTGCTCGACGATCGCCCCGTCCTTGAGGATGGCGACGTGGTCGGCCATCTGGGCCACCACCGCCAGGTCGTGGCTGACCAGGATCAGGCCTGCCCCATCCTCGGCCGTCAGCTGCTTCAGCAGGGCCAGGATCTGGGCCTGGGTGGTGACGTCCAAGGCGGTGGTCGGCTCGTCGGCGATGATCAGCCGCGGCGACAGCACCACGGCCAGGGCGATGGCCACCCGCTGGCGTTGGCCGCCCGACAGCTCGTGCGGATAGCGGCCGGGCGGCGCGACCTCGGCCGGCAGGCCGACCCGGTCCAGGGCCCGGCGGGCCAGGCGGCGGGCCTCGGCCCGGCCGACCCCGGCCAGACGCGCGGTCTCGGCCACCTGGTCGCCGATGGTCATCACCGGATTGAGGGCCGTCATCGGCTCCTGGAACACCATGCCGATGGCGCGGCCGCGCAGGCGCTGGCGGTCGGCCTCGGCCAGGCCGAGCTGCTCCTGACCGTCGAAGCGGATCGCGCCCTCGACCTTCGCCTCGTCGGGAGTCAGGCCGATCACCGCCAGGGCGGTCATCGACTTGCCCGAGCCGGACTCGCCGACCACGCCCAGCACCTGGCCGGCGTCGAGCCGCAGCGACAGGCCCTTGAGGATCGGGATCCCATCGATCGTCAGCTTCAGGTCGTCGATTTCGAGCAGGGCCATCTAGCGCCCTCCCCGCAGGCGAGGATCGAGCCGGTCGCGCAGGCCGTCGCCCAGCAGGTTGAGGCCCAGCACGGTGATGACGATGGCCAGGCCGGGGAACACCGCCTGCAGCGGCGCGGTCCCGATCAGCACCTGGGCGTCGTTGAGCATCCGACCCCAGCTGGGGTTCGGCGGCTGGGTCCCCAGGCCCACGTAAGAGAGTCCGGCCTCGGCGATGATGCCCAGCGAGAACTGCAGGGTGGCCTGGACGATCAGGGCGCTGACCAGGCCGGGCAGGATGTGCTCCAGCGAGATCCGCGCCGGCCCCTTCCCCGCCGCCCGCGCCGCCAGCACATAGTCGCGGGTCCACAGCGACAGGGCCGAGCCGCGGGTCAGGCGGGCGAAGACCGGGATGTTGAACACGCCGATGGCGATGACGGCGTTGATCGCCCCGGGGCCGAGCACGGCGGTGATCAATATGGCCAGGATCAGGGCCGGGAAGGCGAAGATCACGTCATTGGCGCGCATCACCAGCTCGTCGGCGAGGCCACGCCGGGCGGCGGCCAACAGGCCCAGCGGCACGCCCACCGCCATGCCCAGACCGACGGCGACCAGCGACACCGCCAGGGCGTTGCGGGCCCCGACCAGGATCATCGACAGCCCGTCGCGGCCGAAATGGTCGGTGCCGAACGGATGGCTCCAGGACGGCGGCCGCAGGCGCTGGGCGATGTCGAGGGCGTCGACGCGATAGGGCGTCCACAGCAGCGAGCCGAGGGCGGCCAGCACGAACACCGCGCTGATCGCGGCGCCCAGGGTCAGGCCGAGGGACGGACGGCGGCTCATGGTCGTCGCCCCCGCAGCCGCGGATCGACCAGCACATAGGCGATGTCGACCAGGAAGGTGGTGGCCACCACCGCCAGCACCAGCAGCATCACCACCCCCTGGACGACGATCAGGTCGCGCTGGGTGATGGCCTGGAACACCAGCCGGCCCAGGCCGGGCAGGAAGAACACGTTCTCGATGATCACCCCGCCGGCCAGCAGGAATGGGAACTGCAAACCGAGGATGGTCAGGATCGGGATCAGGGCGTTGGGCAGGCCGTGGCGCCACAGCGCCTGGTCGCGCGACAGCCCCTTGGCGCGGGCGGTGCGCATATAGTCCTCGCCGAGGGTGTCGATCAGGGCTGAGCGGGTGACGCGGGCCAGCACCGCCGCCTGCGGCAGGGCCAGGGCCACGGCCGGCAAGGTCAGGGCCTTCAGCGCCGGCAGCAGGCCCGCGTCCCAGCCGGGAAAGCCGCCGGCCGTGAACCAGCGCAGGGTCATCGAGAAGGCCATGACCAGCAGCATGGCGAACCAGAAGTTGGGCAGGGCGACGCCCAGCTGGGTCA
>JAQGIN010000067.1 GCA_028291125.1 Caulobacter sp. | reverse complement strand
CCGGAGCTGATGCCCTATCTGCACCTGCCGGTGCAGTCGGGCAGCGACCGCATCCTCAAGGCCATGAACCGCGACCACACCGCCGACAGCTATCGGCGGCTGATCGAGACGGTCCGCGCCGCGCGGCCGGACCTGGCGCTGTCGGGCGATTTCATCGTCGGCTTCCCCGGAGAGCGCGACGCCGATTTCGAGGCCACCCTGCAGCTGATCGCCGACGTCGGCTACGCCAGCGCCTTCAGCTTCAAATATTCCCGCCGCCCCGGCACCCCGGCCTCGGCCATGCCCGGCCAGGTGGCCGAAGAGGTCAAGGCCGAGCGCCTGGCGCGGCTGCAGACCCTGCTCGACGAGCAGCAGAAGGCCTTCAACCAGGGCGTGGTTGGCCGCACCATTCCCGTGCTGTTCGAGAAAAAAGGCCGCAACCCCGGTCAAATCCTCGGCCGCAGTCCCTATCTGCAGGCGGTGCACGCCACCGGACCCGACCAGCTGATCGGCCAGATCGCCCGGGTCACGATCGACACCGCCGCCAAGATGAGCTTGGGCGGCGTCTTGGAAGCGCCCCTGGTGGGGCGTTTGGAAGCCCTGGAGACCGCTTGAGCCGCACGCCTGAGTTCCTGCCCCTGTCCGACACCGCCGTTCGCGCCGTCTCCGGCCCGAGCGGGCGCCACGCCGCCCTGATCGAGGACGCCTTCAAGGTGTTGATCGAGACCCCGGGCGGCGGGGTCACCGTCATTGGCGACGTCAAGGGAAGGGCCGGGGCCAAGCGCTCGATCGGCCTCTTGGCTCAGCGCGCCGACGCCGGGGCGGATGTCGCCGAGGCCGATGTCCGGGTCTCGGTCGGCCAGGCCCAGACGGCCAGCGGCCTGATCTCCGGCAAGAACGTGCGCCGCGGGGCCATCGCCCCCAAGACCACCGGCCAGGCCAATTATCTGGAGGCCCTGGGCCGCCACGACCTGGTGTTCGGCGTCGGTCCGGCCGGCACCGGCAAGACCTTCTTGGCCGTGGCCCACGGGGCCGGCCTGCTGCTGCGCGGCGACGTCGACCGGCTGATCGTCACCCGTCCGGCCGTCGAGGCCGGCGAGCGGCTCGGTTTCCTGCCCGGCGACCTGACCGAGAAGGTCGACCCCTACATGGCCCCGGTCTGGGAGGCCCTGACCGACATCATGGGGGCCGAACAGCTGCGCCGCCGGCGCGACAAGGGCGAGATCGAGGTCGCCCCGATCGCCTTCATGCGCGGCCGCACCCTGGCCCGCGCCTTCATCATCGTCGACGAGGCCCAGAACACCTCGAAGCTGCAGATGAAGATGGTGCTGACCCGGATGGGCGAGGGCTCGACCATGGCGGTGACCGGCGATCCGACCCAGATCGACCTGCCCAATCCCCGCGATTCCGGCCTGGCCCACGCCATCTCGATCCTCGAGGGCGTCGAGGGCGTGGCGGTGTCGCGCTTCACCGCCAGCGACGTGGTCCGCCACCCGATGGTCGAGCGGATCGTTAAGGCCTACGACGCCGACTCCGCCTCGCCGCCCGCGCCGCGCGTCTGATCCCGCCATGGTCGAGATCGACATCGAGATCGACGATCCGGCCTGGATGCGGGCCGAGCCGACGGTCGAGGTCCTGGTCCGCCAAGCCGCCCAGGCGGTGCTCGACGCTCACGAGGACGTCGCCGGCGGCGTCGTGGCGGTGCTGCTGACCGACGATCCGGCGGCGCGCGGCCTCAACGCCCGCTTCCGGGACAAGGACTACGCCACCAACGTGCTGTCGTTTCCGGCCATCGGCCGGCCCGGCGGCCAGATCGGCGACATCGCCCTGGCCTACGGGGTCTGCGCCCGCGAGGCGGCGCAGCAGGGCAAGCCGCTGGCGCACCATCTGCAACACCTGGTGGCGCACGGCGTGCTGCATCTATTAGGATACGACCACGAGACCGACGTCGAGGCCGAGGCGATGGAAGCCCGGGAGCGCGAGATCCTGGCGGGATTGAGCATTCCGGACCCCTATGCCGAAGGCTTCGCGCCCCCCGACGGGGCGGACTAGGAGATCATGGCCAACTCCGACGACCAGAGTCCGATGCTCGCGGGTCCGGCTCGACCGAGCCGTGGCGTGCGGGCGTTTTTCCGGCGGATGCGCAAGCGCCTGGGCGGCGTCGAGCTCGTCCGCCCTCCCGAACCGGCGACCGGCGAGGTCGACATGGTCGACCAGGCCGAGGCCTTCCAGACCCTGCGGGTCGCCGACGTCATGACCCCGCGCGCCGACATCGTCGCCGTCGAGATGTCGTCGCCGTTCGAGGCGGTGGTGGCTCAGTTCACCGAGGCCGAACACTCGCGGATGCCGATCTACCGCGAGACCCTCGACGACCCGGTCGGGGTGATCCACGTCAAGGACGTCTTCCGCCTGCTGGCCGACGAGGCCAAGCGGCCCAACGCCGCCGACCCGGTGCTGCATCGCCTGCGCCGCGAGGCCCTCTATGTGCCGGCCTCGATGCGGGCCGCCGACCTGCTGCTGCGCATGCGCACCAGCCGCATCCACCTGGCCCTGGTCATCGACGAGTTCGGCGGCACCGACGGCCTGGTGACCATGGAGGACCTGATCGAGGCGGTGGTCGGCGAGATCGACGACGAGCATGACGAGGCCCAGGTCCTGGGCGTCGTCGCCCGGCCCGGCGGGGTGTTCGAGGCCGACGCCCGCGTCCCGCTCGAGGACCTCGAGGCGGCCCTGGGCCGCGAGCTGGCCCCGCCCGACATGGAAGAGGACATCGACACCGTCGCCGGCCTGGTCGTCGCCTTGGCCGGCCGGGTGCCGCAGCGCGGCGAGGTCATCGCCCATCCGGCCGGCTTCGACCTGGAGGTGGTCGAGGCCGATCCCCGGCGGGTGCGGCGGGTGCGGGTGCGTCCCGCCGCCGTCGCCGAGCCCGCGACGGCCTCGTGACCCCGACGCCCGTCCCGCGCGCCGCCCTTTGGCGCCGGCGGCTGCTGGCCCTGGCGGCCGGGATCGCCGCGGCTCTGGCCCATCCGCCGTTCGGCCTGCTGCCCGGCCTGCTCGGCTACGCCCTGCTGCTGCACCTGATCGACGCCGCCCCCGGGACGCGGCCGCTGCGCTCGGCCTTCCTGCGCGGCTGGCTGGCCGGCCTGGCCTATTTCGCGGTCGGCACCTGGTGGATCGGCGAGGCCTTCCTGGTCGACGCCGCCAACCAGGGCTGGATGGCCCCGTTCGCGGTCGCGGCCATGGCCGCCGGCCTGGCGCTGTTCTGGGGCGCCGCGGCGCTGCTCTACCGCCTGGTCCGCCCGCCCGGGATCGCCCGGGTGCTGGTGTTCGCCGGAACCTTCGCCGCCTTCGAATGGCTGCGCGGTCACGTGCTGACCGGCTTTCCGTGGAACCTGCCGGGCGAGACCTGGCGGGCCGGCTCGGCCCCCTCGCAGGCGGCCGCCGTGGTCGGGGCCTATGGTCTGACCTGGATCACCCTGGCGATCGCCGCCGCCCCGGCGGTGTGGCGCGACGGCCGCCGCGGGCGGTTCGCGGTGCTGGCCGCCGCCCTGGCCGTCGCCGGTCTCTATGGCGGCGGGGCGCTGCGCCTGGCGACGCCGATCGCCGCCGCCCCGGCCGCCCCGACCGTACGCATCGTCCAGCCCAATATCGGCCAGTCGGTCAAGTGGGACGCCGCCAGCTTCCAGGCCATCGTCCGCCGCTATGTCGGCCTGACCGCCCAGCCCAGCCGGTCCGGCCGCCCGCCCGACATCGTCATCTGGCCGGAGGGCGCGCTGCCGGCCGCCGCCAACGACTATCTGGCCCCCGGAACCTGGACCCGGCAGGCGATCCTGCAGGCCATCCGCCCCGGCCAGCTGCTGCTGATCGGCGGCTACCGCTCCGAGGGCCCGATCGAGCGGCCGATCTATTACAACAGCCTGGTCGCCCTGCGGCGCGAGGGCGACGCCCTGGTGGTGCTGGGGGTCTATGACAAGCATCGGCTGGTGCCGTTCGGCGAGTACCTGCCGATGGACGCGGCGCTGACCAGGCTCGGGGTCAAGAGCCTGGCCCATCTGGGCGACGGCTTCGCCACCGGCCCGCGACCGGCCCCGCTGCGGCTGTCGCCGAGCCTGACCATCCAGCCGCTGATCTGCTACGAGGCGCTGTTCCCGCGGCTGGCCGGCCCGGCCGCCGTGCGGGCCCTGGTCAATGTCTCCAACGACGCCTGGTTCGGCGTCACCTCCGGTCCGCTGCAGCATCTGAACCTGGCCAGCTATCGCGCCATCGAGGCCGGGGCGCCGATGGCGCGGGCCACCCCCACCGGGGTGTCGGCGATGGTCGACGCCCGCGGCCGGGTGATCCCCGGAGCGCGGCTAGGCCTTGGCCAGTCAGGGGTTATCGACACCGTCCTGCCGCCGACCGCCGCCGCGCCGCCCTACGTCCAGCTGGGCGATTGGCCGTTCCTGATCCTGCTGCTGGCCTCGGCCGCGGCGACTGTCACTCGCCCGCGAGCAGGTACGGGGTTGAAAAGTGACTGGCTTGCAAGAATTAGACTGAAATAAAACCGCAATTTCACTCGATAAGCAGCCTATGACCCTCGCCGATCAAGACCGCCAGCCCAACCCGATCGACCTGCACGTCGGGGCCCGTATCCGCATGCGCCGCAAGATTCTCGGCGTCAGCCAGGAACGGCTGGCCGAGGACCTGGGCCTGACCTTCCAGCAGGTGCAGAAGTACGAGCGCGGCGCCAATCGGGTCAGCGCCTCGAAGCTGTACGAGATCGCGCGCAGCCTGCAGACTTCGGTGGCCTACTTCTTCGACGGCCTGGCCGACCCGGCCGAGGGCGACGGCGTGGCCGACAATCGCGAGCAGTTCGTCCACGATTTCCTGATGACCCCCGAGGGCCTGGAGCTGGCGGCGCTGTTCCCGAAGATCAACCGGCCGCGCGTGCGCCGGCGGGTTCTCGACCTGGTTCGCGCCATGGCCGAGGGCGAGGACGTCGCCGAGGCTTGATCCAGACGCCAAAAAGGACATAAGGATATCTTTAAGTATCCGTCCTAGCATCGTCGACCAGGCCGCCCGCGAGGCGGCCGGCCGTGTCTGGAGCCCCCGCCTTGAGCCGATCGTCGTACATCTTCACGAGTGAAAGCGTTTCCGAAGGCCATCCCGACAAGGTCGCGGACCGCATCAGCGACACCGTCGTCGACGCCTTCCTGACCGCCGATCCCGAGGCGCGCGTCGCCTGCGAGACCCTGGTCACCACCAACCGCATCGTCCTGGCGGGCGAGGTTCGGGCCGGCAAGCCGGGCGGCGACAAGGCCGCCAACAAGGCGCTGACCAAGGACATCATCAAGTCGCTGGAGTCCAAGGTTCGCGCCGCGATCAAGGACATCGGCTACGAGCAGAAGGGCTTCCACTGGGAGAAGGCCAGGTACGCCTGCTACCTGCACGGCCAGTCCGCCCACATCGCCCAGGGCGTCGACGCCAACGACAAGAAGGACGAGGGGGCCGGCGACCAGGGCATCATGTTCGGCTACGCCAGCACCGAGACCCCGGAGCTGATGCCGGCCACCCTGCAGTACAGCCACAACATCCTCAGCCGCCTGGCCCAGCTGCGCCACAGCGGCGAGCTGCATGAGCTGGAGCCGGACGCCAAGAGCCAGGTGACCCTGGAATACGGCCCGGACGGCAAGCCGCTGCGCGTCGTCTCGATCGTCGTCAGCCACCAGCACAAGAAGAAGATCAACGGCCAGTCGGCGACCAGCAAGCGCGTGCTGGACCTGATCAAGCCGCACATCCTGCCGATCTTCCCGGAAGGCCTGATCACCAAGAAGACCCAGTGGCTGGTCAATCCGACCGGTCGCTTCGAGATCGGCGGCCCCGACGGCGACGCCGGCGTCACCGGCCGCAAGATCATCGTCGACACCTACGGCGGCGCGGCCCCGCACGGCGGCGGCGCGTTCTCGGGCAAGGACCCGACCAAGGTCGACCGCTCGGCCGCCTATGCCTGCCGCTACCTGGCCAAGAACGTGGTCGCCGCCGGCCTGGCCGACCGCTGCACGATCCAGATCGCTTACGCGATTGGCGTGGCCAAGCCGGTGTCGTTCCACGTCGACCTGCACGGCACCGGCAAGGTCGATCCGGAAGTGCTGGAGAAGCTGCTGCCCGAGCTGATTGGCGGCGCCACCCCGCGCTCGATCCGCGAACACCTGCAGCTGAACAAGCCGATCTACGCCCGCACCGCCGCCTACGGCCACTTCGGCCGCACGCCGGACAACGAGGGCGGCTTCTCGTGGGAGAAGACCGACCTGGTCAGCGAGCTGAAGGG
>JAQGIN010000048.1 GCA_028291125.1 Caulobacter sp. | reverse complement strand
CCCGGCGCTCTGGCGATAGGCGCGCGGCGAGACGCCGTACTGGTCGCGGAAGGCTCGGCTGAAATGGGCCGAGCCGTTGAAGCCCCAGCGAAAGCAGATCTCCGAGATCGACAGCCGGGCGCATTGCGGGCTGGCTAGGTCGGTGCGGCAACGCTCCAGCCGGCGGGTGCGCAGATAGTGGCTGAAGCTGTCGTCGGCCGAGGCGAACAGCTTCTGCACATAGCGCGGCGACACCCCGTCCTCGTCGGCCACCCGGCGCAGCGACAGGTCGGGCTCGGGCAGCAGGGTCTCGATGGTCTGGCACAGGCGGTGCAGATGCGCCGTCCGCGCCCCCGCCCCCGGGGCCTCGCCGGCCTCGGCCCCGCGCTCGGCCAGGCTGGCGGCGAGGAATTCGGTCAGGGCCAGCTCGACCGGCCGCAGCTGATGCGCCGTCAGGTCCTCCAGGGCGTCGGCGGTGGCCGACAACAGGCCCGACAGGATGCGCGCCACCCCGCCCTCGCCGCTCAGCCTGCCGACCCGCAGATTGAGCGGCGCGATCAGCCGGTGGTCCAGCGCCACCCGCGGGGCGCGAATGAACATCAGCCGGCAGCGGGTGCGCAGGGTCAGGGCGGCGGCGCGGCCGGTCGGGCCGTAGGCGATGTCGCCCGGCGCCAGGTCCTCGGCCAGACCCTCGGCCTGCAAGGAGGCCCGGCCGGCCAGCAGCACGGTCAGCCACACCGCCGCCGGCTGGCCGGCGCGGCGGCCGGCGATGGTCTGGGCCCCGGCCTCGACCAGGGCGAACTCCATGCCCAGCGGCGAGGTCAGGCAGGTGACGCTGGCGCTGGCCGGCTCGCCGTCGGCCAGGCCATCGACCGGCAGACCCAGTCGCGACATGGCGTCCAGCCAGGCCCCGCTGCGCTCGGCGCGCGGATGCGACTCGGTGCTGAACGACCAGGCCTTCATCGCAGGACCCTAGGCTCCGCGGACATTTAGCGTCAGCAGGCGAAAGCCCCTTGAAGCGCAAGCCGCCTGCGCCCCGCCCCCCAAGCCATCATCCCCGCGAAAGCGGGGACCCAGGTGTTTTATCGTCGAGCGCCAGAGCTGCAGAAAAAGCCTGGGTCCCCGCTTTCGCGGGGATGATGGGTATGGAGGGGCGGCCAAGGCGTCGCTTGAAACGGAAGGCGCAACTCTCAACACCGCCTCAACCTCCCTTGGGCGGGAAGATCCCGCGCGGGATGCGCATGTGGGCGCCCTGCGTGCCGTCGACCACCTGGGTGACGCCGGCGTCGGCGGCCACGCTCATCAGCGAATAGGCGTCGTTCCGGCTGAGGCCGACATGGTCGTGCAGCAGGTCCAGCATCTTCAGCGAAGCATCGCGCATGGCCAGGTTCAGGTCCTCGTCGAAGCCGTGGACGATCCACCAGTTGGGGGTCTCCAGCAGCGGGCCGGCGACCGCGAAATCCTTGCGGACGATGATCTGCATCAGCACGTTCAGCGAGGCCTCGATGGCGGTGCCCGACACCTCGCCGTCGCCCTGGCTGACATGCGGGTCGCCGATCGAGAACAGCGCGCCCTCGACCTGGACGGGGTAGTACATCGTCGCCCCGGCCCCGATCCGCCAGTTGTCGATATTGCCGCCGTGGACGCCGGGCGGGATGGTGCTGGTGCGGCCGTCGACGGCCGGGGCGACGCCGGCGGTGCCCAGATGCGGCCGGGCCGGGACGCGCACCCCCTTCAGCGCCGACTGGCGGTCGCAGACCGGGCAGTCGGTGATCGTGCCGGGAACCAGGTACTTGCCAGGGAAGTCGTAAGCGTAGAGGGCGCTGGCGGTGTTGGCGTTGGGATCCAGCTCGTAGATCGTCACCCGCTCCTTCTCGCCGAACTCCTTGTACAGATAGCCCCAGTTGGCGGCGAGGTTGGAGCCGTAGTTGCAGCGCGGCGTCATCCGCAGATAGCGCACTTCCAGCATGTCGCCAGGCTGCGCTCCCTCGACATGGATCGGCCCGGTCATGATGTGGACGCCGGGATTGCGGTCCTCTTCCGGAATCTCCTTGAACAGCCGGGTGACGCCGGCGTCCATCATCAGCTGCGGCGCGTCGCCGGCGTGGTGGGTGACCGCCTCGGCCTGGATCAGGTCGCCCGACTTGACCCGCAGGGCCGGCTTCAGGGCCGGATCGAAATAGCCCCAGTGCACGGTGGCCGGCGTCGCCGCCAGTTTGTGCAGGGCGCCGGGCGAGGTGTCGGCGCGGGTCTCGCCGGCGTCGCAGAGGAAGGCCATGTCAACGTTTCCCAAGGGGGAATGGGGGGAGGTGAGCGGTCATGCCGCCAGCACGACGCTGGTCATGCTGAGCGAGCCGTGTTCGATGTGGTCGGGCAGGAAGACCGGCTTGTCGCCCGGCAGCCGCGCGCCCAGCACATAGAGCAGCGGCCAGTAGTGGTCGGGCGACGGCACGGCCTTGGCGGCGTCGTCGCCCAGGGCCTCGTAGTTGACCGCCCGCTCGGGCGCGTCGTCGACGATCGCCTGGCGGATGTGGTCGTTGAACCGCGCCGCCCAGTCGAACGGCGGGCAGTCGCGGTTGCTCCAGTCCATGGCCGGCAGGTTGTGGACGATGTTGCCGGTGCCGATCACCAGCACCCCCTCGTCGCGCAGCGTCGCCAGCTTGCGAGCCAGGTCGAAGTGCCAGGCCGGCGGCTTGGTGGCGTCGATGCTCAGCTGCACCACCGGCACGTCGGCCAAGGGGAAGGCCTTGCACAGCACCGACCATGTGCCGTGGTCCAGGCCCCAGACCTGGTCGTCGAGGATCACCGGGGTCGGGGCCAAAAGCTCCTGCACGCGCTTGGCCAGGTCAGGGCTGCCGGGGGCCGGGTACTGCACGTCGAACAGCGCCTGCGGGAAGGCCCCGAAGTCGTGGATGGTGCGCGGCTGGGTCATGGCCGTCACCGCCGTGCCGCGGGTCAGCCAGTGGGCCGAGACGCAGAGGATGGCCTTGGGCTTGCCGAAGTCCTTCTCGATCTGGGCGGCGATCCTCGCCCAGGTCTTGGTGGTGTCGTTGGTCTCCAGCGCGATCATCGGGCTGCCGTGACCGAAGAAGATGGCCGGGAGGCGCTTGGGGGAGGTCATGGTCAGGCCGCGGCCTCCGAAACGGGGTTGGACTCGCCGGCCTTCATCGCCGCCCAGGTCGCCTGGTAGCGGGTGGTCAGCCAATTGTTGAATTGGGCCTGGGCCCCCTCCTGCCAGGAATAACGGCCGCGGACGGCGAAGCGCGAGCGCAGGCCCACCTGCACCAGCTCGTCGACATGCATGTCCTGAGCGATGATCTTCATGGCCGAGGTCATGATCATCTCCAGCCGGTGCTCGAAGGCCGGATCCTCGGTGGCGCCGGGGGCCACCAGGATCCCGGTGTCCTGCTCCATGGTCTCCGGCCCGGTCGGCCGCAGGATCAGATAGATCACTAGGTCGCTGGTCATCACCAGCGACAGGGTGGGCGGCACGTTGGCGAAGGTCATCCGCCCGCGATCCTCCGCCGTCAGCCTCGGAAAGATCGGCAGCACCGCCTTCTGGGTGGGATTGAAGCTGGCGTCGGGATGGGTGGTGCCGTTCAGCCGCAGGAAGCCGGCGTCGGCCGGATCGGACGGCGGGAAGGTCGCCAGCTCGCTGGGCACGAAGTCGTGCAGCGGCCCGCGGTGCAGCTTGCTGGCGTGGTAGCCGTCATTTTTGTTCTCGAACATCACCTTCCAGTTCCAGGCGAACTGGCCGGTGATCGGCTTCAAGGTCTGCGCGGCCGCCAGGTCGTAATTGGCGATGGCGGCGGCCACCGGGGCCAGGCGCGGGGCCAGGGGCGGCGCGGCGACGTCGAAATTGATGAAGATGAAGCCCTGCCAGACCTCGACCTGGAAGCTGGGCAGGCGCACCGCCTTCTTGTCGAAGTCGCAGGTGCGGTCCATGGCCGGGGCGTTCACCAGCTCGCCGTTCAGCGAATAGACCCAGTGGTGATAGGGGCAGACGAAGCCGCGGGTGTTGCCGGCTCCCTCGGCCACCAGCATGGCCCGGTGCTGGCACACCGCCGACATCGCCTTGATCTGGCCGTCACGGTTGCGGGCGACGACGATCGGCTCGCCGATGATCTTAGTGGTGAAGTAGTCGCCGGCTTCCTTGACCTGGTCCTCGCGGCCGACGCACAGCCATTCGTGATTGAACAGCGCCTCCTGTTCGAAGGCGTAGAAGGCGGCGTCTGTGTAGCAGGCCGGCGGCAGGGTGTCGGCGGCGGCGACCTCGCCGGCCGAGGTCGACAACCCGGCGAAGAAGGCGTCGGTGAGCAGGTCCTGGCGCATGCGGCGGCTTCCCAAGGAGGACCAAGGCGGCTTGGATCGACCCAGACGCTACGGCCGCGCGCGCCCCCGGTCTTGCACCAGCGCGCACGAACAGTTGCCCATCATCGGGATGGACGGTCCGTTCGCCGCCTTTGCGGGCGCCGCTGAGCGAAAGACGCGCAATCGGCGGGCCCGCCGCCGCCGCGGGCGCGCCCGCGGAAAACCACGGGGCGCGCTGGTGCAAGACCGCCGACGCGGGCCGGCCTAGGATCGGCGCAGTGCTCGCAGAATGAGAATCGCCATGACGGTCGCCGCCGCTCTCGCCATCCAGGACCTGAAAGCCGGCTTCGGGGCCCAGATCCTCGACATCGCCCTGCCCGCCGCCTCGGACGCCGAACTCGACGGCGTGGTCGACGCCTTCCACCATCACGGCGCGATCCTGATCCGCGATCAGGCGATGACCCCCGACGACCTGATGGCCTTCATCGCCCGCTTCGGCGAGCCCGAGGACCACACCCAGACCCGATTCACTCTGCCCGGCTATCCGAAGATCTTCATCCTCTCCAACCGGGTGGTCGAGGGCAGGCCGATCGGGGCCCACAATGACGGCGTCGGCTGGCACACCGACTACAGCTACAAGCCCGAGCCGGTGATGTGCACCATGCTCTATTGCGTCGAGGCCCCGGCCGAGGGCTCCGACACCCTGCTGGCCGACGGCTGCGCCGCCTGGAACGCCCTGCCGCCGGAAAAACAGGCCCAGCTCGAGGGGCTGAAGCTGCATCACAGCTACAAGCACTTCATGGCCACCCGCGAGTTCGGGGCGATGGTGCTGTCGGAAGAGATGGCGCGGGCCAATCCCGACGTCGAGCACCCGCTGATCCGCACCCACCCGGCCAACGGCCGCAAGGCGCTGTGGCCGTCGACCGGCACGGTGACCGAGGTCATCGGCCTGCCGGGCCCCGAGGGCCTGGCCCTGATCGACGAGTTGGTGGCGTTCATGACCGGCGACGACTTCGTCTACCGCCACAAGTGGAAGGCCGGCGACCTGTTGATGTGGGACAACCGCTGCACCCTGCACACCGGCACGCTGTACGACGACACCCAGTACTTCCGCACCATGCACCGCCTGTGGGTGAAGGGCGACAAGCCGTATTGAGGCGAGCGCCGAGCTCTCCCCACAGCCCATCATCCCCTCCCAAAAGCTCATCATCCCCGCGAAGGCGGGGACCCAGGCTTTTTCTGAAGGGCATGGCGCTCGACGATAAAACACCTGGGTCCCCGCTTTCGCGGGGATGATGGCTTAATGGATGGAAACCCGGAGCCCCTCATGACCAAGACCTGGCTGATCACCGGCGTCAGCGGCGGCCTCGGCCGCGCCATCGCCCAGGCGGCCCTGGCGCGCGGCGACGCCGTCGCCGGCACGGTGCGCCAGGCGGCCGCCCTCGCCGCCTTCGAGGCCCTGGCCCCCGGCCGCGCCCACGGCGTGGTCATGGATGTCACCGACGAAGCGGCGGTGAAGGTCGCCGTGGCCGAAGCCGAAACCCGGCTGGGGCGCATCGACATTCTGGTCAACAACGCCGGCTACGGCCTGGTCGGGGCGGTGGAGGAGGCGTCGTTGGACGAGGTCCGCGCCCAGTTCGAGACCAATGTCCTGGGGCCGCTGGCGGTGCTGAAGGCGGTGCTGCCGGCCATGCGGGCCCGGCGGAGCGGGCGGATCCTCAACATCACCTCGGTCAGCGGCCTGGCGGTGTGGGCCGGCACCGGCGTCTATTGCGCCAGCAAATGGGCGCTGGAGGGCCTGACCCAGACCCTGGCGGCCGAGGTCGCCGAGCTGGGGATCAAGGTCAGCAACATCGCCCCCGGCGGCCTGCGCACCGCCTTTTCCACCGGCTCCAAGCGCATCGTCGCCGGCAAGCTGGCCGACTATGACGGCCTGGCCCGCGACGCCGAAAGGATCATGGCCGACCACGCCGGCCACGAGCCGGGCGACCCGGCCAAGGCCGCCTTGGCGGTGCTGGCCATCGCCGACGCCGACGCTCCGCCGCTGCACCTGCTGCTGGGCGAGGACGCCCTGACCTATGCCGGCTACGCCGCCCAGGCGCTGTCGGCCGACATCGCCGCCTGGAAGGACCTGTCGCTGTCGATCGCCTTCACCCCTTCGGATGGATGACCTCGTGACCAAGCCCAACACCCTGATCTTCGTCGACCTGGCCTCCGACGACCCGTCCGCCGCCGGCGCCTTCTACGCCAAGGTGTTCGGCTGGCAGGACGACGCCCGGCCCGAGGGGCTCTATCACCGCATGGTGCCCGGCGGGTTCTTTCCCAAGCCCGACGGGACCGACAGCGAGATCGGCAATCTGCACCTGGGCATCTTCAAGGCCGCCAACGCCCGGCCGCATCCGGAGCCCGAGGGCGTCGCCCCGCGCGACCTCAGCGCCGGCGGCCGCAAGCCGCGGATCTGGGTGCTGATCAGCGACGACGACAGCGCCGACCGCATCCTGTCGACCGCGGTCGACCTGGGGGCGCAGCTGTTGTGGCGGGACCACTACTGGTCGGAGTTCAACGGCTACAACCACGCCTTCCGCGACCCGTGGGGCAACGAGATCGTGCTGTGGGGCAAGGCGGGGGCGGATCCGAAGGTGCCGGCTAGTTTTACGCGGGAGTAGGCGACCAACCCTCTCCCAGAGGGAGAGGGAGGGGCCCGCGCCGATAGGCGTGGGAGGGTGAGGGGGTTAAGGCGGTCGGGGGTTTAGCGGGTGAGGGCGTAACCCCTCACCTTCCCACCGCTGCGCGGCGGGCCCCTTCCTCTCCCTCTGGGAGAGGAGTCAAAAGGGCCGATCTCCCGCCACCGTCACCCGGAACCCCGAGCGCACGTCCGGGAAATAGTCCCAGATCGCCTGGTGCCAGGTGCAGCGGTTGTCCCAGAAGGCCACCGAGTTAGGCCGCCAGCGGAAGCGCACCTGGAAGTCGGGATTGGCGGCGTGGTGGTAGAGATAGCCGAGGATGGCGGCGCTCTCGGCCTTGGGGACGCCGACGATGTGGGTGACGTAGGACGGGTTGACGAACAGGCTCTTCTTGCCGCTGACCGGATGGGTGCGGACCACCGGATGGGTCGAGCAATTGTACTTGCGGTCGATGTCCGGAAAGATCGCCTTGTAGACCGGATTGGCGTCGTGCACCGCGCTCAGCCCCTCGACATAGGCCTTCATCCTGTCCGACAGCGTCTCGTAGGCGGCATACATGCTGGCGAACACGGTGTCGCCGCCGTCGTCCGGCACCACCGGCATATGCAGGATGCTGCCGAGCGGCGGGGCCTCGTCGCAGGTCAGGTCCGAGTGCCAGCTCTCGCCGGCCACGAACTTGGAGTGAGCGTCGGCGTGGATGGCGACGATCTCGGGGTGGTCGGCCAGGCCCGGCACGCCGGAATGGATGGCCAGATCGCCGAACTTGCGGCCGAACGCCTTGTGGGCGTCGTGATCCAGGGTCTGGTCGCGGAAGAAGATCACCTGGTGCTGGATCAGGGCGTCGTGGACGTCCTTCAGCTGGTGGTTGCTGAGCGGCTGCGACAGGTCGACGCCGAAGATCTCGGCCCCGATCCGGCGGGTCATCGGTTTGACTTCGATGGCTTCGTACGACATCGGCAACTCTTCTTCTCAAAGCATTTTCAAGCGAAGCAGCTACCGGTTCGCGTGAAGAAAATGCGTCAAAACAAAATCTTAGGTCAGGAAGCGGCCGCGCACATAGACCAGCGGCGTCTTGGCCTCGTCGACGACGACGCGCAGCACGCGACCGACCAGGATCTCGTGATCGCCGCCGTCGTGGACGGCGTGCAGGTCGCACTCGATGTGGGTGGCGCAGCCGGCCAGCAGCGGCGCGCCGGTGACCCCGGCCTCCACCGCCGTCAGGGCGAAGCGGTCGTCGCAGCCGGACTTGGCGAAGGCGTGGGCCAGTTCGCCCTGCTCGGCGCACAGGATGTTGACGCAGAAGGCCGCGGTCTGGCGCACGGCCGCCAGGGTGCGGCTGTCGCGTTTGAGGCAGGCGAGCACCAGCGGCGGGTCCAACGACAGGGCGGAGAAGGCGCTGACCGTGGTGCCGACCAGCTGGCCGTCCAGCTGGGTGGTGACCACCGTCACCCCGGCCGCGAAACTGCCAAGGGCGCGGCGCAGTTGGCCCGGCTCGAGCGCTTCGGGCGGAAGGGCGGGGGCGGCGCTCATTCCTCGTTCCCGAACGGGTTGTCGGGATAGACCGCCGAGGCGGCCCGGGCCGGCTCGCCGCCGGACTCGGCCCGGCCGCACACCGCCAGGGCGGTCAGGGCGTAGACCAGGGCGCTGTCGACCAGGTCCTTGGGCGTCGGCCGCCAGCGCTTGAAGCCGGTGGTGATGGCCGGGATGCGCTGCATGTTGAAGACGTTGTGGTCGCGCCACATGCTGGAATAGACCGGCGCGGCGCGCTGCACCGGATGGCCCAGGGCCAGCTGGGTGGCGTCGTTGACCGCCCCGACCAGCGGGGCGACCTCGCGGGCGTCGGCCTCGAAGCCGTGGCGCACCACCACCGGCTCGATGTCGATCGGCCCCAGGCCCGCTTCGCGGACCATGGCCTCCAGCGAATGCTGGATGTCGGCGACCCGCTGACGGGGGTTAAGGCCCACTTCCAGGTACAGATTGACCAGTTCGGTGCCGGCCCCGAAGGCGAACGGGATGCCGCCACGGATCGAGGCGATCTGCGACTTGGGCAGGGCGACGCCGCCGGCGCTCTCGTAGCGGCTCTGCTCCGCCCACATCCCGCTCCAGGCGTGGATGGCCTCGGTCAGCTGGCCGATCTTGTAGATCGGATTGGGGTGGGCGGCGGCGGTCTTGGGATGCTCCAGCAGCGGGGTGAACACCCCCTCGCCCCAGACCTGGAAGCGGAACACCGCATAGCCGCAGCCGACCCAGGTGAGGCCGAAATCGCAGCCCTCGGCGGCGATGGCGTAGTCGGGGGCGACGCCGCCGTGGTGGAACAGGTAATGGGCGCCGATGTCCTTGCCCATATAGGCGACGCCGCGGTGCTCCTCGATCGGCTCGGGGCCGATCTCGCCGGGACAGGCGGTCAGATACATCTTGCCGGCCAGCTCGTAGCCGGCCTTTTTCAGGGCCTTGGCGGCGATCAGGAAGCAGCTCATCGGGCCGCGGTCGTTGGCGATCGGATAGCCGTACAGCTTGCCGTCCTCCAGCCAGCACTTTTCCCATTCGGGATTGGCCATGGTGGCGGGGCTGTACTTGTAGGCGTCGAGATCGGGGTTCCAGGTCGGGGCCTCGGTGTCGAGGTGGGCGGTGAACAGCAAGTTCTTGCCCACCCCCTTGCCGCCGTGGGCGCCGATGATGTTGGGCCGTTCCGGCGTCGCCCCGACCTTGCGCGGCGAGAAGCCCTCGCGCGCCATCCAGTCGTAGACGTAGTTGGCGACCTCCAGCTCCTTGCCCGAGGGCGCGGGGATGTTGCCGAGCGTCAGGGCCAGTTCGACGATCTCGTCCTCGCTGATCGCCGCGGCGATGGCGGCGCGGTCGGCCTCGGTGACGGCGTAGGGGGCGCTGGCCCCCAGGGCGGCGAATCCATCGGCCATGATCAAGCGGGCTCCCAGGCGGCGACCACCTGATCGGTGTCGGTGAGGATGGCGTAGCTGAGGTCGAGGCTCTTCAGCGCCCCCTCGTGCAGGTCGCGCTCATAGGCGGCGCAGGCGTCGACGGCGATGAAGGCGTGGTAGTCGCGGTGGAAGGCGTCGCGCACCGTGCTGTCGACGCAGCATTCGGTGGTGAGGCCGCAGACCACCAGGGTGTCGACGCCCATCGCCTTGAGCTGGGCGTCCAGGTCGGTGCCGATGAAGGCGCTGTAGCGGGTCTTCTCGATCACCGTCTCTCCCGGCAGCGGGGTGGGGCCGTAGAAGTCGGCCCCCGGCTGACCGGCCCGGCAGAGGGCGCTCTCGACGTCGGGATCGCCGCCGCGGCGGCGCATGCGCTCCTTCCAGGCCGGGGAGTCGGTTTCGGGCCGGGTGACCAGGCCGACGAAGATCACCGGCGTCCCGGCCGCGCGGGCGGCCGCCGTCAGCCGCTGGGCGGCGGCCAGGGCCGGCTCGACCAGGCGCATGTCGACCCCGTACTGGCCGATCACCCCTTGCGGGGCGGCGAAGTCGACCTGCATGTCGATGACCAGCAAGGCGGTGCGGTGCGGCGCGATCCAGCCGGCCAACGGGTCGGCGGTGGCGGCGGCGACGGGCGGCCCGTTCACGAATACACCGCCCGCAGGCCCGGCAGGATGTCGGCGCCGAACATGTCCAGGCCCTCGACATAGTCGGGGAAGATCAGCATCAGGCCATCGAGCTCGACATGGTCGACATAGCCGGCGATCTGCTCGGCGCAGTTGGCCGGCGTGCCGACCACGGTCTTGGTCATGAACGCCCCCTGGTGGGCGGCGACGGCGTCGAGCTTGTCGGCCGGCACGCCCCAGCTGCGCAGCATGGCCAGGATCGCCGCCATGTCGACGCCGGACTTGTAGTGTTCGACCAGCGCCTCGGCCTTGGCGTCGGTCTCGGCGTGGACCACCGTGCACATGGCGTAGGTCTTGATGGTCTTGCCCAGGGTCTCGGCGAAGGCCTTGGCCCGGCGGCTGGCGTCGCGCTGCTCGTCCAGCGAACGGCCTCCGATGAAGCAGGCGTCGGCCTCGCGCACCGAGAACTGGAAGCCGCGGTCGGAGACCCCGGCGCAGATCAGGTCGGGCCGCGGCCGCGACAGCGGCTTGGGCTTGGACTGGCAATCCTTCATCGTGAAGAACCGGCCCTGGTGGTCGACGCTGTCCTCGCCCCACAGCCGCTTGACGATGCTGGTCCACTCCTCGGTATAGGCGTAGCGGGCGTCGTGATCGAGGCTGTCGTCCCAGGCCCCCATCTGGTCGAACTCACCCTTATAGGCGCCGGCGACGATGTTGAGCCCGGCCCGACCGCCGCTGATGTGGTCGAGGGTGGTGATCATCTTGGCGGCGACGGCGGGGTTCTGCAGCAGCGGGTGCACCGTCGCCCAGATCTTCACATTGGTCGTCGCCTCGGCGATGCCGGCCATCATCGTCACCGATTCCAGCGACGTGCCCCAGTGGTCGGTCTCGCCGCCGAAACCGCGGAACTTGCCCATCGACATCACGAAGTCGAGGCCGTTCTGGTCGGCGGCGACGGCGGCGGCGCGGTTCTGCTGATACAGGCCGTCCAGGGTGGGCGTGGTCTTGGAGATGATCCAGCCGCCGTTGGCGACCGGCAGGAAGACCCCGAAGTCCTTGTGTTTCGAAGGGCGGTGCAACATGGCCAATTCCTTAAGCGGCGTCTTGCAGCAGGGATGAGCGGTCCGACGAGATCGGGGCCGAGGTCTGCTCGGCGTCGACCTTGCGCGGCGGCCGCATGAACAGCACCGCCACGGCGATCACGCCGATGACCAGCGAGAACAGCTGGAAGGTCGGGGCGAAACCGCCGAGATGGTCGCGCATCGCCCCGCCGATCACCGGCCCCAGGGCCGACAGCGCCCCGATCAGGCAGGTCAGGGAGAACAGCTCCAGATTGCTCTTCCGGCCATAATAGTTGAGCAGCAGCATGGTCACCGCCAGCACGGTCATGCCGAAGCCGACGCCCGTACCGACCGCGAACAGCACCATCAGTGGATAGCTGTTGGCCCAGCCCAGGGCCAGCAGGCCGACGGCCAGGGCGCCTTGCGAGCCGGCCAGCAGCCAGCGCGGGTCGATGCGGTCGCCGATCAGGCCGCCGCCCAGGCGGGCCGCCACCTGCATCAGGGATTCCAGGCTCAGCATGCCGGCCACCAGGGTGGCGCCGACACCGATCTCGGCCAGGTGCGACGGGGCCAGGCTGACGGCGGTGACGCCGCCCAGCAGGTGGCTGAAATAGGCGGCCAGCAGGATGTAGAACTGCGGGGTGCGCAGCGCCTCCTTCACCGTCCAGTCGCGGGCGGTGCGATAGACCCGGGCGTTGGCGGGGGCGGACTTGGCGTCCTCGGCGACCGCCGCGTCGGTCTTCACCGACGAGCGCTCGAGGAAGGCGCGGCCGCCGACCATGGCGGCGCAGATCACCCCGACCACCGCCGAGGCCAACGCTTGCACCCACCAATAGGGCCGCCAGGCCCCGCCGGCCGCGTCCATCACCCCCAGCACCATCCACGGGCCGGCGACGCCGCCCAACGAGCCGATGGTGAAATAGATCCCGAACGGCAGGGCCCGCTTCTGGAACAGCATCGACAGCACGTGGGTGCCGGGGATCAGGGCCATGGCCTGGTAGCCGACGCCGCACAGGGCGGTGCCGAGGAAATAGATCATCAGGCCGTCGGCCCGGGCCAGGCAGACGAAGCCGGCGACCATGATCGCCGAGCCGGCCAGGATGGTGCCCCGCACCCCGATCTTGCGAATCAGGATGGCCGGCAGCCACGACGAGCCGCCGCAGAACGCGCCCAGCAGGGTGAAGCCGAGGAAGGCGTGCTGGAAGCTCCAGCCCTTCTCCTTGATCATCGACGGCAGCACCACCCCGAGCGACGAGAAGGTGGAGGCGGTGATCAGGAACAGCAGCAGGCTGAAGGCCCCGAGGATCAGCCAGGGTCGCCATTCGGTCTTGGTCATCAATCCGGCTCCGTACTGAGAGCGAGGGTCGCCTGGGCCGGGGCCCGGACGACGATCATGCGCCCCTTAGGTTTGTTTCCGGAGCCGTTTTCGTAAGGCCCCGGAACGTCCGGCGGGGCGGCGCGCCGCCCCGCCGTCGGTCGCTAGAAGGTCCGCTTCAAGGTCACGCGCCATTCGCGGCCCTTGCTCGGCAGGGCGCCGAGGTTGGCGTAGGAGTCCGCGTCCGGGGTAAAGTACAGCTTGTCGAACAGGTTATCGATATTCAGCGTCGCCGAGTACGGCCCGTACTCATAATAGGCCGAGGCGTTGGCCACCGCGTAGGCCGGGTAGGTGACGGCGTTCTGCACGGTGCCGGCGGTCTTGGTCACGTGGGTGACCCCCAGCGTGCCGCCGACCTTGCCCCATTGATAGGCGTCGCTGGTATAGGCGCCGTACAGGCTGACCACCGACTTGGGGATCAGGGTGTAGTCGTAGTCGCCGGCCCGGCCCGGCAGGCTGTTGAAGGCCCAGACCACGTAGGTGCCGCCGAACGCCTGCGCCCCGGGCACGCCGGCGGTATAGGCCGGGATGTACTGGAACGAGGCGTCGGGGCCCTTCACCGTCGTGTGCTGGGTGTTGCCCGAGAAGGTGAAGCTGAAGTTCTCGCTGGCCAGCCAACGGACCTCCATCTCGACGCCCTTGGCGCGGGTGCCGGTCGGGGTGGCGTTGATGCCGGTCAGCTGGGTGCGGTTCTGGCGGTAGCCGGCCACCGAGCCGACCAAGGTGCCCTTCAGCCACTGGAACTTGAACCCCGCCTCGGCCAGGTCGCTGTCCGACAGCCAGGCGTCGCTGGAATCGGCCACCAGGCCGGGGGCGATGTCGCCGGCCTGGCTCATCTCCAGGGCCGAGGCCTTGGCGTAGGTGATGTAGGGCATGATCCCGGCCGGGGTCTTGTAGGTCAGGCTGGCGGTGTAGGTGCCCTTGCCCTTGCTGGCCTTCTGCTCGCCGGCGATCTGGTAGGACAGGAAGCCGGTGTCGTTCGACTTGACGTCGTAGTCGTCGTAGCGCCCGCCCAGCATCAGGTTCAGCCGCTCGCCGAACATGATGTCGCTGGTGAAGAACACCCCCTGCTGGGTCCAGGTGGTCTTGTTGTCGTTCTCCCACTGCAGGCCAACATTGCCGGCCTCGGTGGTGAACGGGCTGTCGATGATGTCGGTCGGGGTGGCGCCGAAGGCGATATCGCGGCGGTCCAGGGCGATCAGGCCGCTGTTGTAGCTCTCGCGGCGACGGCCCTCGAAGCTGCGGTAGGAGCCGCCGACGAACGACTTGGTGGTCACCTTCCCGTCCATGAAGTCATGGGCGAAGTTGTAGGTGACGCGGGCCTCCCACACCGAGCTGTCGAACCAGGCCGGATAGCCGTAGGAGACGAAGCGCTTGTTCTCCTGGTCGTCATAGAACAGCTGCAGCTTGATCGAGCTGTCGGGCGAAAGCGCCTTGGCCAGGTCGTAATAGAAGGTGTTGGTGCGGGTCTTCGAGAAGTCGGCGCCGCTGATATAGACGTTGCGGGGGCTCAGCTTGGTCGTGCCCACCCCGGTGTCGAGGGTGTGTTTGCCGTCGGTCTGCGGGAAGCCGTAATAGGCCAGGTACAGGGCGCTGGCGTACGGATAGAAGCCGATCTCGTTCGGCGTCAGCCGGCCGTTCTTGTCGCTGTCGGTCAGGCTGGTGTCGCGGCCGGTGATGTAGGTGCGGTTGTCGATCAGGTCCTGGGTCAGGCGGTTCCAGCCGGGCGTCTGCACGTCGCCGTCCGAATGGTACAGCATGCCGCCGAACGCCGTGGTCCAGCCCTGGCCCAGGTCGAAGTCGGCCGACAGTTCGCCGGTCTGACGGCGCGGATAGATCCCCTTGTAATAGCTGTGGGAATCCTCGACCTCGCCATAGGCGTAGACGCCGCCGGTCACCGGTCCGAAGTTCACCGGCAGTCCGACCTGCGCGGTGGCGTTCTTCTTGTTGTACGAGCCGTAGGTGAGCGCGACCTCGCCGGTCGGCTCGCTCAGATAGCCGCCCTCGTTTTTCCCCGACTTGGGGATGAAGTTGAGCATGCCGCCGACCTTGCCCGAGCCGTAGATCGGGGTGGGCGGGCCGCGCACCACCTGGATCTGGGCCGCGGCCCCGATCGGCGTCGAATAGGTGCCGCGGTTCTCGATGCGCTTGAAGCCGCGGAAATAGTTCTCGGCCAGGGTGCCGCGGATGTTGAGCGCCCCGGGCACGCCGTAGAAGCTGGCGGTGTAGGTGCCCGGCGACACGGCGGTCAGGCCGTCGATGGTCTCGATGCCGTAGCGAGCCAGGGTGACGTCGCTGACGAAGCTGGCCGAGCGCGGCGTCTCGATCAGCGGCTTGTCGAGGCCGAACACCATGTTGCTGGGCTGCTTCTCCAGCAGGCCAGCCTTGTCGCGCGCCTTGACGACGATTTCGTCGACGGCGGAGATCTGATCCTCGGCGGCCGGTTCCGCGGCCTGGGCGAGGGTGGAAAACGCTAACAACACACCGGCGGAAACACCCGCCATCAAAAGTCGTTGGTTCGACATGACGTCCTCGTGCGGGCCGCCACGCCTACCGCCGGAGGGCGGTTATCCCCAGGCTTGGCTTCCCGATAAGAACCATCGGCCCTGCTTTGACCTTCGTCAAAACGTCATCTGACATTTTAGATGAAATGTTAAAGGCGCCAAAAGCCTGTTCAGGCGGCGCCCAGGCTTGCATCAACCGGGCGCATCAGCCGGCCGACCGGCGCGGCATGAACGGCGCGTCGGCGGCCACCCCGGCGTGCACCGAGCGCTGGACGCTGTCGGGCAGAACGTTCAGCACCCGCATCATCGCCGCCCGCGCGCCGTCGGGGTCGCCGGCGGCGATGACGTCGGCGACGTCGCGGTGCTGGCGCACGTCGGCGACGCGCTCGGCCTCGGTCGAGGCCCCCATCGAGAACACCCAGAAGCGGGCGGCCTTGTGCTGCAGCGGGATGAGGATGCGGGCCAGGGCCATGTTCTGGCTGGCCCGCGCCACCGCGGCGTGGAAACGCTGGTCCATGGCCACCAGGGCGCGGATGTCGCTGGCGATCGCCGCCGCCTCGCCGCCGTCGAAGGCGCTGTGGATGGCCTCGACCTCGGCCCGCGAGGCGTAGGTGGCGGCCAGGGCGGCGCAGTGCGGCTCGATCAGGGCCCGGGCCTCGTAGCCCTGGCGCAGCTCGACCAGGTCCAGGGCCGAGACCGTGGTGCCCGAGCGGGCGCGGCGGACGACCAGCCCCTCCAGGGCCAGGCGGCCGAGCGCGTCGCGCACCCCGGCCAGGCCGGCGGCGTAGCGGCGGGCCAGCGACTGTTCGTCCAGCTTGGCCCCCGGCGGCAACTCGCCGAGGATGATGTCGAGCAGGATCTGTTCGTAGGTCTTGGCCTTCTGCAGCTCCGGCGACCAGTCCTCGAGCCCCGAGGACGAGCAGACGTCCAGCACCAGCACGCGCTGGCCATGCCCTCCCGCGGCCATGGCGTCGTCCCTCGCCAGCAGCTTCCGCACGTCACGCTCCCAAGCCGGTCCACTCACCCGCTGATAGGTACGCTGAAATTTTAGATGGGGCCAGGGGGTGATGGCGAGCCCCCTCCTTGCTTGAAGGGGGCGAGCCTCGAAGGACGCACGGGCGATCAGAACGCCGGCACCACCGCGCCCTTGTAGCGCTGCTCCATGAACGCCTTCACCGCCGGGCTGGTCAGCGCGGCGGCCAGCTTCTTGACCCGCGGGTCGTCCTTGTTGTCGGGCCGGCCGACCAGATAGTTCACATAGGGGCTGGCCTTGTCCTCGATGACCAGGGCGTCCTTGGCCGGGTCGAGCTTGGCGTCCAGGGCGTAGTTGGTGTTGATCACCGCCAGGTCGACCTCGCCCAGCACCCGCGGCAGGGTCGCGCCCTCCAGCTCCTTGAACTTCAAGCCCTTGGGATTGGCGGCGACGTCGCGCAGGGTCGACAGGGTCTTGGTCGGGTCCTTCAGGGTGATCAGGCCGTTGCGGGCCAGCAGCAGCAGGGCCCGGCCCTCGTTGCTGCCCTCGTTGGGGATGGCGACGGTGGCTCCGGCCGGCAGTTCGGCGATCGCCTTGTATTTGCGCGAATAGGCGCCCAGCGGCTCGATGTGCACGCCGATCACCGGCACGAGCGCGGAGCCGCGCTCGGCGTTGTAGGTCTGCAGATACGGCAGGGTCTGGAAATAATTGACGTCCAGGTGCTTCTCGCTGACCTGGACATTGGGCTGCACGTAGTCGTTGAAGACCTTGATCTCCAGCTTCAGGCCCTGGGCCGCCAGGGTCGGCTTGATGAACTCCAGCACCTCGGCGTGCGGCACGGCGGTGGCCCCGACCGTCAGGGTGTCGGCGGCCGAGGGCGCGGGCTGGCGGCCGCAGGCGGCCAGGGTCAGGGCGGCGAGGGTCAAGACCCCGAGGACGGCGCGGCGCGCGAGCATGGACGGCTCCGAAAAGGCGATAGGTTCGGTAGGGTTTTGCGCGATCCCGGCGAAAACCCGAAATCAGATTTCCTGAACCGGGTCGCAGATCGACGGCGGGGCGGCTTCGAAGGGCGGCGATCTGTCGCAGGCTGTCCGCGACCGGGGCGGGGGCGCCGCGATGCTAAAACAAACAACGTTTTACGGGAGGCCCGATGAGCGAGGATCCGAGCGGTGATGGAAACGACCAGACGCCGAGCGACGGCGGGGCGTATTTCCTCAGCGTGGCGGACGCCAGCCGGGACTGCATCCGCGTGCTCGACGCCGACGGCCTGATCGAGTTCATGAACGCCCGCGGCAAGGTGCTGTTCGAGATCGCCGACTTCGAGCGCAACCGCGGACGCTATTGGCCGTCCCAATGGCCGCTGGAGAGCCAGGCCGTGGTCGAGGACGCCCTGGCCCAGGCCCGCGCCGGCCAGGTCGCCGAGTTCCGCGGTTTCTGCCCCACCGCGCGCGGCACGCCCAAATGGTGGGACACCGTCGTCTCGCCGATCTTCGGCGACGACCGGCGGGTGGTCCGCCTGCTGGCGACGTCGCGCGACGTCACCGTCGAGCGCCAGACCGAGGCCCACCGCCAGTTGCTGGTCAACGAGCTCAATCACCGGGTCAAGAACACCCTGGCGATCATCCAGTCGGTGGCCACCCAGTCGCTGCGCAACGCCGGGGTCGGCAAGTCGGCGCGCGAGGCGTTCGAGGGCCGGCTGATGGCCATCTCGGCCACCCACAACGTGCTGACCACCGAGAACTGGGAAGCCGTCGGCCTGCGCGAGATCGTGCTCGGCGGCGTCGCGCCCTACTGCGCCCGGCCCGAGCAGCTGGCGATCCACGGCGAGCCGCTGCGGATGGCCCCGAAGGCGGCGGTGACCCTGGCCCTGGGCTTCCACGAACTGGCGATCAACGCCGTGAAGTACGGGGCGCTGTCAGCGGACGGGGCCGTGGTCGTCGACTGGCAGGCCGACCGCCGCGCCGACCGCCTGACCATGTGCTGGAAAGAGACCGGCGGCCCGATCGTCACCTTGCCCAAGCGCCGCGGCTTCGGCTCGCGCATCATCGAGCTGGCCCTGCCGGCCGAGCTGCGCGGCGCCGTCGAGGTCGACTACCGGCCCGAGGGCGTGGTGTGCACGATGCAGGGCGTGCTCAGCGCCGTCGAGGCGCTGGCCTAGTCGTCGTTGGCCGGGTCGGCGGCGATCGTCCAGTTGGACAGGTAGTCGGGGTTGTCGACCTCTTCGTCGGTCCCGGCCACGGCGTAGGTCCCGGGCGCGGCGGCGGCGATGTTCGAGGTCTGGGGCGGCAGGCTGTAGGTGTCGCCGTCATGCGGACCCAGCAGGTCGAGCAGGATGCCGTCGTCGGGGCTGGCGTCGATGACCACGCCGTAGAACTGCTCCTGGGCGTCGACCTCTCCGGACGGGTCGAGATAGGTCAGGCCGACCAGCAGGATCTTGCCGATCAGGGCCTGGGCCAGCACCGGGTCCCAGTGCTCCGGCGGCGGGGCGGAGAGGATGAGGTCGTCGTCGGTCATGCGTCCTCCTTACCGGTGCGAGACCTTCCGCACCACCGCCTCGCCGATCATCTGCAGGGCCTGAACCAGGATCAGCAGCAGCACGACGGTGACCACCATCACGTCGGTCTGGAAGCGCTGATAGCCGAAGCGGATGGCCAGGTCGCCCAGGCCGCCGGCCCCGACCACCCCGGCCATGGCGGTGTAGGACACCAGGGCGATGGCGGTGACCGTCGCCGCGGCGATGATCCCCGGCATGGCTTCCGGCAGCAGCGCCCCCAGCACCACCTGCCGCCGCCGCGCGCCCATGGCGAAGCTGGCCTCGATGACGCCCTTGTCGACCTCGCGCAGGGCGGTCTCGACCAGGCGGGCGAAGAACGGCGCCGCCCCGACCACCAGCGGCGGAATGGCTCCGGCCACCCCCAGCGAGGTGCCGACCAGGGCCACGGTCAGCGGGATCATGACGATCAGCAGGATGACGAACGGCACCGAACGCAGGATGTTGACCGCCAGCGACAGCGCGCCATTGGCCACCCGGTTGCGCAGCATCTGGCCCGGACCGGTGAGGAACAGGATCACCCCCAGCGGCAGGCCCAGGACCACGGTCAGGGCCATCGCCCCGCCCAGCATGGCCAGGGTGTCGAGGGTGGCGCGGCCGATCTCGGCCCAGTCGATATTGACCAGCAGGGCGTTCATCGGGCCGCTCCCCCGTCGAGAAGATCGACCCGCACGCCCTCGGCGGTCAGCCTGGCGATGGCGGCGGCCACGTCGCCGCCGGTCAGCGACAGGGTCAGCTGGCCGTAGGGGGTGTCGCGCAGCCGGTGGATGCGGCCGCCGAGGATCGAATAGTCGACCCCGGTCTCGCGGGCCACGGCCCCGAGGATCGGCCGGTAGGTGGCGTCGCCGCGGAAGGTCAGGCGCACCAGCCGGCCGTCGACCGCCGCGCCCTCGCCCGGCTCGCCGCCAAGGGGGCCATCGACCTCGCGCACGAAGCGGCGGGCGGTGGGGCTTTGGGGATGCAGGAAGACGTCCTCGACCGCGCCGATCTCGACCACCTTGCCGGCCTCCAGCACCGCCACCCGGTCGCAGACCCGGCGGACGACGTCCATCTCGTGGGTGATCAGCACGATGGTCAAACCGAGCTCGCGGTTGAGGCCGGAGATCAGCTCCAGGATCTGTTCGGTGGTCTCGGGATCCAGCGCGCTGGTGGCCTCGTCGCACAGCAGCACCTTGGGGCCGGTGGCCAGGGCGCGGGCCACGCCGACCCGCTGCTTCTGGCCGCCCGACAGCTGGGCCGGATAGCGGCCGGCCAGCTCCGACAGGCCGACCCGGTCGAGCAGCTCGGCGGTGCGGCGCTTGACCGCCTCGCGGGGCATCCCCGCCAGCTTCAGCGGGAAGGCGACATTGCCGGCCACGGTCTTGGACGACAGCAGGTTGAAGTGCTGGAAGATCATCCCGACCCGGCGGCGCAGGTCGCGCAGGCCGTCGACGTCGAGGGCGGCGACGTCGTCGCCGTCGACCCGCACCGTCCCGGCGCTCGGGGTCTCCAGGCCGTTGATCAGCCGGATCAGCGTCGACTTGCCGGCCCCCGAGGCCCCGATCACCCCGAACACCTCGCCGGCCGCCACCGACAGCGCGACCCCGTCCAGGGCGGCGCGGCCGCCGCCCTGGGCGTAGGTCTTGGAAACGGCGTCGAAACTGATCACGGCGGGGTCCGGCGGTGTCTGGAGGGCGTGATTTAGGCGGGGACGCGGCAAAGGTGAACGGGAAACTTGTTCACTGGTCCCCACCGGGTCGCTTCGCGACCGTCCGCCCCCACAGGGGGCGGAGCTTAAAGGACGGCCCTGAAAACGCTTCCCCCTCTGGGAGAGGAGGGCAGCGGGCCCGGAGGGGGCGAGGCCTCGAGACCCGACATCGGTTGGCATCGCCGCCTGGGATGGCTATCACAGCCGCCAACCTCGGCGCCCGCCGCCGAACCGAGCACTTCAAGGCTTTATCGCATGACCGACACGCCCCCCGACCGCCTGGCTTCCAACCCCAAGAGCCCGTTCTACGACGCCGCCGTGCTCGACCGTGGGGTCGGCATCCGCTTCAAGGGCGAGGAAAAGACCAATGTCGACGAATATTGCGTCAGCGAGGGCTGGGTGCGCTTGAGCGTCGGCAAGACCCTGGACCGCCACGGCAACGCCATGACCGTCAAGCTGCAGGGAACCGTCGAGCCCTATTTCCGCAATCCGCCGACCGGCGAATAGGCGACACGAAAAACGCCCGCCCCGCCGATCGCGGGGCGGGCGTCCTCTAGCGCTTGGCGACGCCTAGTAGCGGCGGTCGTCGCGCGGGTAGCGATCGTCGCGGCCGTCGCGGCCATAGCCGTTCAGGGCCGTCTCGATGCGGTGGGCCGACCAGCGGATCTGCTGGCGTTCGCGGCCGCTGGCCTGGCCGGTCTCGACCCGGCGGGCGGTGCGCTGCAGCTGGCGCAGGTCGTCGCGCAGCTGGCGGGCCTGGCTCCTGGAGATGCGGCCGTCGCGGGCGGCGGCGTCGATCCGCCAGGCCAGGCCTTCCAGCGAGCGCTGGCTGACCCCGTCGCGGCGGTTGTCGTAGCCCTGGCCATAGTCCTGGGCGCCGTAGCCATTGTCATAGCCTTGGCCATAGGCCTGGCCGTTGTTGTAAGGCTGGGCGTAGGCCGGGGCGCGGTCGCCGTTCCAGACCTGGGCGGCGGCCGGGGTGACGGCGGCGGCGGCGAGCGCGGCGGTGGTCGTCAGGGCCAGCAGGATGCGGTTCATGAGGTCCTCCTTCAGAGGGCGCGCCGGACATCCGGCGTGTTGACCCCCAAGAAGCGCCCCCGCGCCTGAAGCCGATGTGAGGCCGTCGTTATTCGAGGTTCACCTCGCCGGGCGCGGCTCGCGACCGCCGCGGGGCCTGGGTGGATGGTGGGGACGGTGGGAATCGAACCCACACGGCCTCGCGGCCAACGGATTTTAAGTCCGGTGCGTCTACCAGTTCCGCCACGTCCCCGCCGGCGAATCCCTTAAGCCCCAAGCCGGCGCCCGTCGAGGGGTAGCCCCGTCCAGGAACGGGTCCCACGCCTCGCGGGTTGATCTGGCGGAGGACCTGATGCCCGACAAAGCGTTCGAAGATCCGTCGCGGACCACGTCGATCGACGGCGAGGTGGTGGTCATCGGCCCCGGCAAGGTCGGGCTGTCGATGACCCCGGCCGCGGCCCAGGAGACCAGCCGGCGGCTGAAGGCGGCGGCC
>JAQGIN010000046.1 GCA_028291125.1 Caulobacter sp. | reverse complement strand
GTGGTCAACAAGCGCTCGGGCCAGCCGACCATGGCCCTGACCGGCGGGGCCGCCGAGCGGCTGGCCGCCCTCATTCCGCCAGGATTTGCGCCCGTCATCCACGTCAGCCTGACGGATGACCATCCCTATGCCCAAGCCTTCGTCATCATCGAAGCGGTGCCGGTCCATCCGGAGGACGCCGCGCGCCGCCTTGCCGAAGGCCCGGTGAACGTCTAGCAACAGGCCAAGGCCCGCACAGCTGCGCCGTCCAAGAGATCGCTCCTCCATGTCCACTGCCTCCGAGCCGACCACCGAGCGCGCGCACGCCGCCAATGAAGTCGTCGAGATCGCCAAGACGATCTTCTACGCCCTGCTGATCGCCCTGGTGCTGCGGGTGCTGCTGTTCCAGCCCTTCACCATCCCGTCGGCCTCGATGGAGCCCAACCTTTATCAGGGCGACTACATCATCGTGTCGAAGTTCAGCTACGGCTACTCCAAGCACTCGATCCCGTTCAGCCCGCCGCTGTTCAACGGCCGCGTGTTCGGCAAGGCCCCGACCCGGGGCGACATCATCGTCTTCAAGCTGCCCCGCGATGGCCATGTCGACTACATCAAGCGCCTGATCGGCCTGCCGGGCGACAAGGTCCAGGTGCGCGGCGGCGTGGTCTATATCAATGGCAAGGTGCTGCCGCGCGAAGAGAAGGCCTCGGCCCTGGTCGACACCGGCTACGGCTTCACCGAACAGGTGAAGCGGTTCGAGGAGACCAATCCCGAAGGCCGCAAGTACCTGACCCAGGACTTCGGCCCCGACAGCCGGGGCGACAACACCGGCGTCTATACGGTGCCGGAGAACTGCTACTTCTTCATGGGCGACAACCGCGACAACTCGGCCGACAGCCGCTTCGACCCGGGCGTGTCGCCGTTCAAGACCGGCCCCGGCGTCTGCAAGTGGGATTACGCCCTGGACGAATTCATCGGCGACGAGGCCGGCGTCGGCTTCGTGCCGGCCGAGAACCTGGTCGGCCGGGCCCAGATCATCCTGCTGTCCTGGAACAAGGACGCCGCCCTGTTCAAGCCGTGGACCTGGGTGCTTGACGCCCGGCCCAGCCGGTTCTTCCGCGTCCTGAAATGATCGCCCATGGATAGGCGCCTCGCCGCGGTCGAGCAGCTGGAGCGCCGCGTCGGCCATGTCTTCGCCGACCGGTCGCTGCTGGATCGCGCCCTGACCCACGCCAGCGTCGGCGACGGGGCCAAGAAGACCGCCGACAACGAGGTGCTGGAGTTCATCGGCGACCGGGTGCTGGGCCTGCTGACCGCCGAGGCCCTGGCCCTACGCTATCCCAAGGCCAAGGAAGGCGAGCTGGCCCCGCGGCTCAACGCCCTGGTCAGCCGCGAGACCTGCGCCCGCGTCGCCCGCCGCGCCGAACTGGGCCCGGCCCTGCGGCTGTCGGCCTCGTCCAGCAAGGTCGGCGGCCGCGAGACCGACTCGATCCTGGCCGGCGGCTGCGAGGCCTTGATGGCCGCCCTCTATCACGACGGCGGACTGGAGACGGCCCGGCGGGTGTTCCTCGACCTGTGGTCCGAGGAGTTCGACCGCTCGCCCGAACGGCCGCGCGATCCCAAGACCAGCTTGCAGGAATGGGCGCAGGGCAAGGGCAAGCCGCTGCCGACCTATGCCGTCAAGGACCGCTCGGGCCCCGACCACGCGCCGGTGTTCACCGTCGAGGTGATGGTGGCCGGCGTCGACCCGGCCTTCGCCAAGGGCCGCTCGCGCCAGGAGGCCGAGAAGGCCGCCGCCAAGGCGCTGCTGGAGCGGGAAGGGGCCTCCTAGAGCAAGTCGCGCGATATGGGAGTCGCGGGGCTTACTCTGGATTTCCGTTTTCGCATCGCTGTCGCGGAAAGGCGGTCTCCACTTTTCGGCCCGATGCTTTAGGCCGCCACGTTGACGCGCAGGCGGTGCAGCAGGCCGCGCAGCAGATCGACCTCCTGGCCAGTCAGGTCGCCGCGCAGGCGGACATCGAAGCGCTCGGCGGTCTGGCGCAACGTCAGGAACCTCGCCCGGCCCGCCGGCGTCAAGGCCACCTGATGGGCGCGGCGGTCGGCCTTGTCGCGGGTGCGGGTGATCAGGCCTTGCTCCTCCAGGCCGTTGAGGTGGTGCGTCAGGGTCGGCCCCTGGACGCCGACGGCCTGGGCCAGGTCCGATTGGGGCCGATGGCCGCCCGGCATCAACGACAACAGGACCAGCCAGGTCGGCAGCGATCCCCCAGCCTCTGTCATCGCGTCGTCGAACGCTCGGGCCACGGCCTTGGAGACCTGGGACAGGACGAAGCCGATCGGCGGGGTGGAAGGCGGGCCTGGAGGATTCATGACTCAATATATAGACGTCGAATGATTTGATGTCTAATGATACCGCGTCGCCGAACGGCGGCCCGCGAAAGGATGCCGCCATGAACATAGGCCTTATGCTGTTGCTGTCGCTCCACGTGCTGTCGGCCATCTTCTGGGCGGGCTCGACCTTCGTGCTGGCCCGGACGGGTGGAAGCGGGATCGACGCCCTGCGCCGTCCGCAGTTCGGCGCGGCGGGGGTCGCCATCGTCACCGGCGTTCCGCTGGCCGCCATTCTGCACGGCGCCGCGTTCGGACGGCAGGAGCAGGTGCTGATGGTCGCCGTCATCGCCGCCGTGACCGCCTTGATCGTCCAGATCATGGACCGCGCCCAACCCGCCCGCAGCCAGCGCATCGCCGGCGGCCTGCTGATGATCACCGTGCTGGGCATGGTCATCGCCCGCTACGTGGCGTGAGCCCGGCCCCCTAGGCTAGGTCCCCCTCGGGCGGAAGATGCGTGGCCGTCGCACCCGCCGACTATCGGTGCTACACCCCGCCGCGATGACTGACACCAACACCCCCACGCGCGCGGGCTTCGCCGCGATCATCGGCGCTCCGAACGCCGGCAAATCCACCCTGGTCAACCGCCTGGTCGGGGCCAAGGTCTCGATCGTCACCCAGAAGGTGCAGACCACGCGCTTCCCGGTGCGCGGCGTCTGCATGACCGGCCAGACCCAGATCGTCCTGGTCGACACCCCCGGCATCTTCACGCCGCGCCGGCGCCTGGACCGGGCCATGGTCCGCTCGGCCTGGAGCGGGGCCGAGGATTCCGAGGTCGTCGTCCACCTGGTCGACGTTCAGGGCGAGCTGGCGGTGCGCGAGAAGCGGGCCGGGGCGGGCGAGCACCGCTCGATGCAGGACGTCCAGACCATCGTCGAGGGTCTGAAGGCCGCCGGCCGCCAGGTGATCCTGGCCCTGAACAAGATCGACGGCGTCAAGCGCGACACCCTGCTGGCGGTGACCAAGGACCTGTTCGACACCGGGGTCTATTCCGGGGTGTTCATGATCAGCGCCGCCACCGGGGCCGGGGTCGACGACCTGATGGCCCGCCTGGCCTCGCTGATGCCGGAAGGCCCGTGGCTGTATCCCGCCGACCAGACCGCCGACCTGCCGGCCCGGTTGCTGGCCGCCGAGCTGACCCGCGAGAAGATCTATCTGCGGGTGCACGAGGAGCTGCCCTACGCCGCCAGCGTCGAGACCACCGCCTTCGAGGAACGCCCCGACGGCTCGGCCCGCATCGAGCAGACTATCTATGTCGAGCGCGACGGCCAGCGGGCCATCATCCTCGGCAAGGGCGGCCAGACCCTGAAATGGATCGGCCAGGCCTCGCGCGAGGAGCTGGCCGAGATCCTCGACCGCCCGATCCACCTGTTCCTGCACGTCAAGGTCAAGGAAAACTGGGCCGAGGAGCGGGGCCTGTTCAACGACATGGGCCTGGACTTCGATGTCTAATACGGTCGCCTAACGCTCATGGAGTGGGAGGACGAAGCCTTCGTGCTGGCGGCGCGGACCCACGGCGAGACCGGGGCCATCGTCGAGCTGCTGACGCTGGAACGCGGCAAGTTCGCCGCCCATGTCTCGGGCGCGGCCTCGCGGCGGATGAAGCCGTTCCTGCAACCGGGGGCGCGGGTCATCGCCCGTTATCGCGCCCGGATGTCCGACCAGCTGGGCGCGGCCACCCTGGAGCCGATGGGCGAGGGGCCGTCGTCGCTGTTCGACGATCCCCTGGCCCTGGCCGGCCTGGCCTCGGCCGCGGCGGTGGCCGGCGGGGCCCTGCCGGAGCGTGAGCCGCATCCCGGAGCCTTCCACGCCCTGGAGGCGCTGATCGCCGCCCTGGCCATCCCCGCCATCTGGCCGGCGGTCTATGTCCGCTTCGAGGGCGGCCTGCTGCAGGACCTGGGCTTTGGCCTGGACCTGTCGCAGTGCGCCGCCACCGGGTCGCTGGACGACCTGATCTATGTCAGTCCGCGCACCGGCCGCGCCGTCAGCCGGGCGGCCGGCGAGCCCTACAAGGACAAGCTCTTGCCGCTGCCGCCGTTCATGCTGTCGGCCCAGGGCGGGCTGGCGCAGGGCGACGTCAAGGCCGGCCTCGACATCACCGGCCACTTCCTCGAGCAGTTCGTGTTCGGGCCGCTGAACCGGCCGCTGCCCGCGCCGCGGATGTGGTTGTTGGACAGGCTTTCTGACGCAGAACGCCTGTAGAACGTCGAAACGCGCGCCGCTCTTCTGCTAGGGTGTCGACACCCGAAAACGAATCCCTGGCGATGAACAAACCTGTCCTGCCTCCTGGTCCCGGCGACGGCGACCGCATCCTGCATGAGCCGCTGACCGAGGCGCTGTCCAAGCGCTATCTGGCCTATGCCCTGTCGACGATCAGCTCGCGGGCCCTGCCCGACGTGCGCGATGGGCTGAAACCCGTACACCGGCGCGTGTTGCACGCCATGAACAACATGCGCCTCAACCCCGAAGGCGCGGCGCGCAAGTGCGCCAAGGTGGTCGGCGAGGTGATGGGTAACTTCCACCCGCACGGCGACCAATCGATCTACGAGGCCCTGGTGCGCCTGGCCCAGGACTTCGCCCAGCGTGTCCCGCTGGTCGATGGCCAAGGCAATTTTGGCAATATCGACGGCGATAGCGCCGCGGCCATGCGCTACACCGAGTGCAAGATGACGGCGGCTGCCATGCTGCTGCTGGACGGCATCGACGAGGACGCGGTCGACTTTAAGCCATCCTATGACGGCCAGGACGAGGAGCCGGTGGTCCTGCCGTCGGGCTTCCCAAACCTGCTGGCCAACGGCTCGTCGGGCATCGCCGTCGGCATGGCCACCTCGATCCCGCCGCACAATCCGGCCGAGCTGATCGACGCCTGCCTGCTGCTGCTCGCCAAGCCGGAGGCGACCACCGCCGACATCCTGGAACGCGTGCCGGGACCCGACTTCCCGACCGGCGGCGTCATCGTCGAGTCACGCGCGAGCCTGCTGGAGACCTACGAGACCGGCCGCGGCGGCGTGCGCACCCGCGCCAAGTGGGAGAAGGAAGATCTCGGGCGCGGCGCCTACCAGATCGTCGTCACCGAGATCCCCTACCAGGTGAAGAAGTCCGATCTGGTCGAGCAGCTGGCCGAGCTGATCGACTCCAAGAAGGCCGCCCTGCTGGGCGACGTGCGCGACGAGAGCGCCGAGGACATCCGCCTGGTCCTCGAGCCCAAGTCCAAGAACGTCGAGCCCGAAGTGCTGATGGAGAGCCTGTTCAAGCTCTCGGCGCTGGAGAGCCGCTTCCCGGTCAATATGAACGTGCTCGACGCCAAGGGCACGCCGGGGGTCATGGGCATCAAGCAGGCGCTTGTCGCCTTCCTGGTCCACCGCCGCGACGTGCTGACCCGCCGCTCGCGCCATCGCCTGACCAAGATCGAAGCCCGACTGCACATCCTCGACGGCCTGCTGATCGCCTACCTCAATCTCGACGAGGTGATCCGCATCGTCCGCTACGAGGACGAGCCCAAGGCCAAGCTGATCTCGACCTTCGACCTGTCAGACCTGCAGGCCGACGCCATCCTCAACACCCGCCTGCGCCAGTTGGCCAAGCTGGAGGAGATGGAGATCCGCCGCGAGCACGCCGAGCTGGTGGAGGAGCGCGACGGCATCCTGGCCATGCTGGCCAACGACAAGCAGCAGTGGGACCTGGTCGGCACGGGCCTGCGCCAGGTGCGCGCCGTGCTGCTGAAGATCAAGCATCCGCTCGACAAGCCCCGGCCGAACGGCGTCATCGGCCGCTCGGTGTTCGAGGACGCGCCGCTGGTCGACGCCGAGGCGGCCCTGGAGGCGATGATCGTCCGTGAGCCGATCACCATCATCCTGTCCGAGCGCGGCTGGATCCGCGCCGCGAAGGGCAAGGTCGAGGACCCGTCGGAGCTGAAGTTCAAGGAGGGCGACAAGCTCGGCTTCCTGGTCCCGGCCGAGACCACCGACAAGCTCTTGCTGTTCTCGTCCGATGGCCGGTTCTTCACCCTGAGCTGCGCCAACCTGCCCAGCGCCCGGGGCCATGGCGAGCCGGTGCGGATGATGATCGAGCTCGACGACAAGGTGAAGATCCTCGACGTCTTCCCGTTCAAGGCCGGGCGCAAGCGCATCCTGGCCTCCAAGCTCGGCTATGGCTTCCTGATGCCGGAAGAAGAGGCCCTGGCCAACCGCAAGGCCGGCAAGCAGGTGCTGACCGTCGACGCGGCCGGCGCGGCCTTCTGTCTGGAGCAGGCCGGCGATCAGTTGGCGGTGATCGGCGACAACGGCAAGATCCTGGTCTTCCCGCTGGAGGAGCTGCCGGAAATGCCGCGTGGCAAGGGCGTCAAGCTGCAGGCCTATCGCGAGGGCGGCCTGCGCGACGCCCTGTCGTTCAACGGCGAGACCGGGGCCTTCTGGATCGACGGCGCCGGCCGCCGCCGCGACTGGGCCGACTGGAGCCAGTGGTCGGGACGGCGGGCCGGCTCTGGCAAGCTGGCCCCCAAGGGCTTCCCGACCTCCAAGCGCTTCCGGCCGAAATGATCCGACGGACGACCCCACGTCGCGGCCCGTCTTCGCCGCCTCCCTTCAATCGCTTCCCTCACCCTTGTGGCGAGGGCCCAGGGTTGGACGGCGCGCGCGATGGTGGTCCGGACACGGCTGGTCCGCCGACCGCTGGACCCTCGCCACAAGGGCGAGGGAAGCAGGGTTTTATTGGACTGCGCTCCATCATTGGCGCGTTGGCCGCGCTGCTGGGCGCGACGGCGACGGCCGCCCTGGCCGCGCCGCTGCCGCATGTCGTCCCCGAGGCGGTGGGCTTTTCGTCGCCGCGGCTGAAGCGGCTGGACGAGACCCTGCAGGCCCTGGTCGACACCGGCCAGATCGCCGGCGGCGTCACCCTGCTGGCCCGTC
>JAQGIN010000034.1 GCA_028291125.1 Caulobacter sp. | reverse complement strand
CCCAGCGCCTCGACCAGCGCGCCGGGCCGGGCCAGCAGCCGGGCGGCGCGGCCGGCCAGGCGCTCGGCGGCCAGCTCGTTCTCGAACGCCTCGCCCCTCATCGCGCCAGCTCCGGCACGCAGGGCGGCAGGCGGTTCAGGCAGGCCTCCACCGCCAGCAGCCGGGCGTCGAAGGTGGGATCGTCGCGCAGGTCCTCGATGCGGTGGCAGGCGTGGGCGCAGGTGGTGCGGTCGCGGCCAAAGGCGAAGGCCACCCGGGCCAGCGGCCAGTGGAAGCTGACATGGCTCAGATAGATGGCGATCTGCCGGGCGCGGACGGCCCGGGCGGTGGACCGCGTCATCGCCACGATGTCGCGCGGCGGCACGTCGGTGGCCACGGCCACCAGATGGGTGACGAAGGCCATGGCCAGGCGGTCGCGGCGCGGATCGGGCGTCACCGCCCAGACATCCTCGAGGGCTTGGACGAGCAGGGTCATTCCGGATCTCCCGATCCGCCCGGCGGCGGACATGGATTAGCCTAGGCCGATTTTCCGGTGGCGAGGATAACTTTCCTATTGTGAACGTCTAGTAGGAATATAAGCCGTTGAAAAGCTGAGGCGTGGAGGGGCGAAATCCCCGCGCCGGCGCGGGGATTTTAGCCTCCGCCCATCCAAAAAAGCGCCTCTTCGACCGCCCGGACTCAATAGCCCCGGTGGCGGTCGATCGCCGGCGGCGGACGACCGGTGCGCCGGAAGGCGGCGATGGCCTCGGCGACGATGGCGGCGGCGGTGGCCCGGCTGGTCGGGGCCGCGACATGCGGCAGGATGGTCACGCCGGGATGCGACCACAGCCGATGGTCCTTCGGCAGGGGCTCCTGTTCGAAGACGTCGAGCATGGCGTGGCCGAGCCGGCCCGTGTTCAGCGCCTCGATCAGATCCGCCTCGACCAGGTGGGCGCCGCGTCCGAAATTGACGACATGGGCCCCCGGCGCCAGGCGCTCGAAGGTCTCGCGCCGCAGGACGCCGCGCGTCTCGGGGGTGAGCGGCAGCAGGTTGACCAGGATTTCGACGCCCTCCAGGGCCGGCGCGAAGCCCTCGGGGCCGGCGAAGGCGCGCACCTTGGCCACCTCGCGCCGCGAGCGGCTCCAGCCCTGGACGTCGAAGCCGAGCGTCGCCAGCAGGGCGGCGGACGCGCGGCCCATCTCGCCCAGCCCCAGGACGCCGACCCGGCGGCCGGCGACCGGCCGGACCGGATGCTGCCGCCATTCCTTCCGGCTCTGCTGGGCGGCGTAGACGTGCAGGTCGCGATGCAGGTGCAGCACGGCCGCCGCGACGCCCTCGGCCATGGCTTGCGCCAAGGCCGGGTCGACTAGGCGGACGATGGGCGTGTCGGGCAGGGTGTCGTCCTGCAGGATCTTGTCGACCCCCGCCCAGAGGCTGTGGATCCAGTCCAGGGCCGGCAGGTCGCGCAGCGATCCCGGCGGCGGGTTGGCGATGATCGCCACCTCGACAAGGCCTCGGTCGACGCCGTCCTCGGCGGTGACGATGGTCTCGCCCGGCATGGCCAGGGCCAGGGCCTCGCGCCAGGCCGACTGCTCGTCGGCGCAGAGGCTGGTGACCAGCAGGATGGGGCTCGGCACGCGCGTCACCCGGCGTCGTACAGGGTGTCGAGGGAGGCGAGGCCCTTGATCTCGATGGGATTGCCGGAGGGGTCGAGGAAGAACATCGTCGACTGCTCGCCGGCCTGGCCGGCGAAGCGCACGGTCGGGGCCAGCACGAAGGCCAGATTGGCCGCCTGCAGCCGCTGCGCCAGGGCCCGCCAATCGCCAAGCTCCAGCACCACGCCGAGATGCGGCATGGGCACCAGGTGATCGCCCACCACCCCGGTCGCCTCGGTCCGGAACGGCTCGCCCAGATGCAGCGAAATCTGGTGGCCGAAGAAGTCGTAATCGACCCAGGTCGGCGCGCTGCGCCCCTCGCGGCATCCCAGCAGCTCGCCGTAGAAGCCTCGCGCCGCGTCGAGATCACGCACGTTGTAGGCGAGATGGAAGACGCTACGCATACTTGGACTCCGCGACCAGGTCGGCCCGACGCGCGCCGACGGCGCCGTTGCTACAACGGCGTCAAACGGGGCGCAATTCGCGCCCCGCGCCGCCCACCTCGCGCCGGACGATCGCCCCGGCGAAACGGTTGAGCTGGCCACCGTTAAGGCGTCCCATCGCGTCCCGCGCGGGATTTGAGCCGCCGCCCATCCAAAAGGCTCGCCCACCTCACCCTCGGGACGAGGAAATCCGGTGAAGCTGAGCCCTGGGCCTGGACACCAGGAGTGTCCACCTTCCCTAGACGACCAGGACGGCCGTCACCCCGGCATCGCCGCCGGCGGGATGATCGCGCCCTTGCAGGCCACCACCGCCGCCGCCAGCCGGTGGCCGCGGGCCACCGCCTCCTCGACGGACCGGCCGGCCAGGCGGGCCGATAGATAGGCGGCGTTGAAGCTGTCGCCGGCCCCGGTGGTGTCGAGCGGCTTGACCTTGGCCGGCGGGGCGGTGGCGATCCGGCCCGACGGCTGGTGGACGACCACCGCGTGGCTCTCGTCGCGGGCCACCACCTCGGCCCCGGCCGCCGCCCATTGCGCCGCCAGGTCGTCGGCCTCGCGGCCGTACAGCGGGCGGGAATCCTCGCCGCTCAGCGAGATGTAGCGGCAGGAGGGAACGACGCCGTCCAGCGCCTCGCGCGCCGCCTCGGCGCTGGGCCACAGGGCCGGGCGGTAGTTGAAGTCCAGGGCCACGGCGACGCCGTCGGCGTGCAGGGCGGCCAGCAGGTCCTTCAGCCGGGCGCGGCCGATGTCGCCGATCACCGCCAGGGTGACGCCCGACAGATAGACCAGGTCGCCGGCCTTGGCCGCCTCCAGCAACAGATCGGCCGAGTGCATCGAGAACAGGTCGCGGATCGGGGCCCGCTCGCGCCAGTAGTAGAAGCGGCGCTCGCCGGACTCATCCAGGGCGATGGCGTAGAGGCCGGGCAGCCGCCCGGGGGCGGCGCGGATCAGGTGGGTGTCGAGGCCCTCGCGGCGCATGGCCTCCAGCACCCCGTCGCTGAACGGGTCGCCCTCGCCCAGGGCGGTGCAATAGGCGACGGCGTCGCCCTGGCGGGCCATGTAGACCGCGGTGTTGAAGGTGTCGCCGGCGAAGCCCAGCTGGTACAGCGGTCCGTCGGGACCCGCCCCGGCCGGCGACAGCTCGACCATGCATTCGCCCAGCACCGTGATCCTGGCCATGGCCATGGCCGCCCTCCCCTGTGTGGCGCGGTGATAGCCCAGGTCGCGGCCGGGGGCGATGGGTCCCGGATCCTCCCCCCTCAGGACGAGGCTCTAGTCCCTACCGCCGCGCGGCGTGGTGGTAGATGGCCGCGGCGTCGTCGAACACGCCCAGCAGGGTGGCGGCGTCCAGCGAGGCCGGCTCGGCGGGGAAATGGGCGACGCTGCGGCCGTCCTGCAGGCGATAGACGGTCCAGGCGCGGCCCTTGGGGGCCGGGGCGCCGGGGGCCAGCAGCCGGTGCTCCCAGCCGATCAGGGCCGGGACGCGGTCGGGCATGACGTCGAACGGCCGGTCGCGGAACGCCAGGTCCAGGCCCTGGTCCATGGCCTCGCCCAGGCGCGCGTCCAGCCACGCGGCGAAACTGGCCAGGACACAGGCCGAGGACAGGCCTTCGGGATTGGCCACGCGGTAATTTCTGGAAGACGGCATGTCGATCCCTGGTTGCAGGGAGAGCGAATACCGCTGTTACGTGACTGGACGGCTAACCGATATGGTGTACGCGGCGTTAGCGTTTCACCGGGCCCCTCGGCCGGGGCCGGAAAAGCAAAAAGCGGCCCCGAAGGACCGCTTTGATCGCTGCAATCTCGAGAGAGATTGGAGCGGGCGAAGAGATTCGAACTCTCGACCCCAACCTTGGCAAGGTTGTGCTCTACCACTGAGCTACGCCCGCATCGGCGGGGCTGAAACAGCGCCCCGCGACGAGGAGGCGGCTTATGGCAGAGCGACTCGCGGTTGGCAAGCATCCGATGGGGGTTGCGGGATCAGAATTTTCGTCGACTGATCGGGGCCGCTTTTACGGTCTTTGAGGAGCCTTGGGTTTGCGTCTGTTCGTGTTCGGATTCGGCTATGTCGGCGCCGCCTTCGCCCAGGCGGCGGCGACGCGCGGCTGGACCGTGGCCGCCGCCGCCCGCGACGCCAAGGCCGCCGAGGCCCTGCGCGCCGCCGGCGTCGAGCCGGTCGATCCCGAGGACCGGGCGGCGATGGTCGCGGCCCTGACCGGGATCAACGCCGTGCTGGTCACCGCCCCGCCCGGCGACGAGGGCTGCCCGGGGCTCAACGCCATCGTCCCGGCCTTGGCCCAGGCGGAGGCCTTCCCCGACTGGATCGGCTATCTGTCGACCACCGGCGTCTATGGCGACCGCGAGGGCCGCTGGGTGTTCGAGGGCGATCCGCTGCGGGCCCAGTCGGTGGAGGGCGCCCGCCGAGTCGGGGCCGAGCGCGACTGGCGCCAGGTTGGCCGCGGCATGGGCCTGACGGTGACCGCCTTCCGCCTGCCCGGCATCTACGGCCCCGGCCGCAGCGCGCTGGATCGGCTGCGGGCCGGCGAGGGCCGCCGCATCGTCAAGCCCGGCCAGGTGTTCTCGCGCGTCCACCGCGACGACATCGTCGCCGGCCTGCTGGCCTCGCTGGACCAGCCGCGGGCCGGCGGGGTCTATAATCTGTGCGACGACGAGCCGGCCCCGCCGCAGGACGTCATCGCCTACGCCGCCGACCTGCTGGGCGTCGCCATTCCCCCCGACCTGCCGATCGGCGAGGCCGGGCTGTCGGTGGCGGCCCAGCGGTTCTACGCCGAGAACAAGCGGGTCTC
>JAQGIN010000329.1 GCA_028291125.1 Caulobacter sp. | reverse complement strand
CGGTGATCGCCGCCCTCGGCTTCACCGGCGACTCCACCGGGCCGCATCTGCATCTCCACGTCGCCGAGGCGCCCTCGCCGCTCGGTGGCGAGGGCGCGCCCTACGCCTTCGACGCCTTCACCCTGCTTGGCCGCTATGACGACATCGCCGCCTTGGGGACCCGGCCGTGGACGGCGCCGGCTCCGGGCCTCGCCGCCGTCCGTCGCGACGAGTGGCCGGGCGTCAATGTGGTCGTGCGGTTCGCGCCTTAAAGGCCGAGCCGCCTCACCGCGCCGGGTAGCGCTCGACATCCCCCGTGCGGCCGTTGGCCACCGTCATCGCCCCGTCGCCGAACACCTGGGCGGTCAGCGGATAGCCGGCGTCGACGCCGCCATCGAGATTGGCGATATAGGGCGCGGGCCGGTTGGCCTCCGGGCTCCGCGTCGCGAAGTGCAGCTGCCAGACCGCCGGAGCCGACGGAGCCGTGCGCAGCGTATCAAGAACCTCGGCGTCGCCGCCCTTGCGCGCGCCGTTGGCGACCAGGGCCACCCGCGGCGCGGTGGCGGCGATCAGCGGCGGGCTGCTGCTCAGGGCCGAACCGTGGTGCGAGACCAGCAGCAGATCGACGTGGCCCAGCCGGTCGACCGGGCAGACCAGCGCCTTTTCAACGTTCCAGGTGACGTCGGCCAGGTCGAGGATCCGCGCCCGGCCGAACGAGACGACGAAGCCGAGGGCCCGGGGGTTTTCCTCGCCGCCGATCTGGTCCTTGTCGGGCGTGGCCGCGCAGCCGGGCGTCGCGCCGCCCGCCCCCGGCAGCGCCTTGGCGATCACCGCCCGGTCGCCGGCCACGAAGGTCAGGGACAGCCCGTCCAGCGCCAGCGTGTCGCCCGCCTTGACGACGCGGCGCGGGTGACCGGCGATGGCGGCCTGGTAGCCGGCATAGAGGTCGGCGGGTCCGCCGGTCTGACCGGGAGCCGACGTCTCGCGATTGTCGCCATGATCAATCACCGTCCCCACCGGGATCCGGCTCAGCAGTTCGGGCACGCCGCCGACATGGTCGAGGTGGTAGTGGCTGACCACCAGATAGTCGATTTTGCGCACCCCCAGCTTGGCCGCGGCGGCGACGATCCGCTCGGCCGAGGACGGCGGCGGCGCCTGGCCCGCGGCGGGCGGCGGTCCGCCCTTGCCGGCCGGCCAGCCGGCGTCGACCAGCAGCGCGCGGCCTTGCGGGGTGACAAACAGGGTGGCCGCACCGCCCTCGACGTCGATCAGCACCACCTGCAGCGGCTTGTCGGCGGCGTGGACGGCCGGAGCGAGCAGCAGGGCGGCGCCGAACGCCGCCAGCGCCGCGCCCAGAGGCCGGCGGAACTTCAAGCCATGGACCGACATCGTTTCCTCCGGGACGGGCGCGTCGGCCGCTAGGCCGCGCGCCGCCGTGTTGCTTCAGGCCTTGATCAGATCACGCGCCGCCAGATTCTTCATCAGGCTCGACAGGCCAAATCGCCAAGGCGGCGCGTCCTGGCACGCGGCGACCTGGTTCTCCAAGGTCCCCAGCCGCGCCGAGGCCACACGGACGATGTCGCCGGTCTTGTGGGTGAAGCCGCCGCCGACCGTGTCGCGATCGTCGACCGGCGCGAACATGGTGCCCAGGAACAGCACGAAGCCGTCGGGATACTGATGATTGGCCCCGATGGTCTGGCCGATCAGGTCCAGCGGATCGCGGCTGATCAGGCTCATGCTCGACGAGCCGTTCAGCCGATAGTTGTCGACGCCTTCGATCTCCAGGGTGACCACCGCCTGGCGGACGTCGTCGAGGGTGAAGGCGTCGTCGAACAGGCGAATGAACGGGCCCAGGGCGCAGGAGGCGTTGTTGTCCTTGGCCTTGCCGAGCAAGAGGGCGCTGGCGCCCTCGATGTCGCGCAGGTTGACGTCGTTGCCCAGGGTCGCGCCGCGGGCCCGGCCCTCCGCGTCGCAGACCATGACGATCTCGGGCTCGGGATTGTTCCAGACGGAGTCGGCGCGGACCCCGACCTGCTGACCCCAGCCCACCGACGACAGCACCGGGGCCTTGGTGAACACCTCGGCGTGGGGGCCGATGGCCACCTCCAGATATTGCGACCACAGGCCGTCGGCCAGCAGCACGGCCTTCAACGCCTCGGCCGCGCTCGAGCCCGGGACCACCGATTTGAGGTCGGCGCCGATCCGCTGCTGCAGGCCGTCGCGGACGGCGTTGGCGCGGCTAGCGTCGCCGCGCGCCCGCTCCTCGATGACCCGCTCCAGCGCCGAGACCGCGAAGGTCACGCCGGCGGCCTTGACGCATTGCAGATCGATGGGCGCCAACAATTGGCCGTCCGCGTCGCCGCCCCCCCAGACCGGGCGGAACTCATGGTCGGCGATCGGCCCCAGGTCGCGCCCCGCCGGCGGGGCCTGGCCCGGCGCGAGGCCGGCGATGAGGTCCGACACCGTCGGCGCGACGCCCGATAGGTCGCGCAGCCGCCCCTCGACCACCGCCACGGGGCTGGGCCCTTCCGGCGTCATCATGCGCCCGATCAGACGCGCCTGAAGGTGGTCGTCCGGCAACATCCCGCGCATGCAAATCTTCCATACAAGTTTTCAACTTTATCGGCCGTCCGCCCAGGCCTGTCAATCGCGGCCCCGCCCGCGACCAGCCGGGCGCGCGACCGCGATCGCGCCCGCGACGGCGCGCCGAAACCGACGGAGAAACGGGAAGGAAGAGGCCCTTAGTCGATGACGCCGACGGCGGCGGGCCCGGCCTTGCCGGACCGGCCGGTCTTGCGCCGGACCATGGAGTCGACGCCGTTGTCGAAGTGCAGCTGCATCAGCGAGCCCAGGCGCGCGGCGTCGCGGGCGACCAAGGCGTCGGTGATCTGCCGGTGCTCGTTGACCGCCTCGGCCCAGCGCCGTCGGTCAAGATTGTTCAGGGTCCGAACCCGCTGGGCGCGCGGCAGGATCATCCGCCAGGCCATGGTCAGGGCGGCGTTGTTGGAGCCTTCGACGATCAGTTCGTGGATCAGTTGGTTGGTCTCGGTGTAGCCGACCCGCTCGGCCATCTCGAACTGCCGTTCCAGCGTGGTCTGCAGCTCGACCAGCACCGCCACCTGCTCGTCGCTCATCCGCGCGCAGGCGAACTGGGCGGCCAGGGATTCCAACGCCCCGAGCACCGCGAAGACGTCGGGCGCGTCGGCGCTGTTGACCTCGCTGACCATGACGCTGCGATTGGGCAGCAGGTCGACCAGGCCTTCGGCGGCCAGGGTGCGGAAGGCCTCGCGGATCGGCGTGCGCGACATGCCCAGCCGCTCGCTGATCGCCACCTCGCGCAGGCGCTCGCCCGGCGGCAGTTCACCCGACAGGATCAGCCGCCGCAACACCGCGACCGCGTCCTGGAGCATCCAGCCTTTTTGCGTCTCGAACACGCCGCGGATCGGGGCCGGCGGCGTCTTGGGGCTCGAGGTCGCCGTTCGGCTAAGAACTTGATTGCGCGCCATGTTCAGCAGGGAATCTCGAAATGAAGGCCCGCCCCGGGGTCGGGCGAGCATCACGTTATCATGAACTGGTTTGGCGCGGCTGAGAACTCTCCCGAACCGCGCCGATCAGGTCTTGCATACAGATGTTCTCAGATGGCCGCCAGTCGGCCCGCGTCGACTAGGCCCCGGCCGGGGCGGCGGCGAGGTGGATCGGCTTGGAGGCGTCGATGCGGATGAACAGCAGGGCGGCCAGGAAGCACAGGCCGGCCAGCACCAGGAAGGCGGCGTCCCAGCCATAGAGGGTGATCAGATAGCCGGTCAGGGCCGCGGCCGAGGCGCCGGCGATATTGCCGAAGGTGTTCATGATCGCCGAGACCGAGCCGGCGTATTCGCCGCCGATGTCCAGGGTCACCGCCCACGAGATCCCCACCGTCAGCTCCAGGCCAAACAGCGCCAGGCAGAAGAAGGCCACGCCGAGCATCGGGCTGCCCACCAGCACGGCCGGCGGAATGGCGACGGCGGCCAGCAGGAAGCCGGTGATGGCCACCAGACGCCGCGACAGGTTGATCTTGCCGGTGGCCTTGAACAGATGGTCCGAGGCGCCGCCGCCGCAGACGTCGCCGATGACGGCGGCGGCCAGCGGCAGGCTGGCGTAGAGGCCCATCTCCTTGATCGAGAAGCCCCGGGCGTCCATCAGATATTTCGGGAACCAGGTCAGGAAGATCGCCATCACATAGGCGTAGCAGGCGTACATCGCCGACAGCAGCCACAGCTGGCGGCTGCGCAGCAGCAGCCCCCACGGCACGGCCTTGCGGATCTTGCCGGCCGGCGCGCCCTCGCCTAGCGCGCCCTGGATCAGCTCGCGCTCGCCGGCATTGACCATGGCGTGCTCGCCCGGCGTGTCGCGATAGAACCAGAACCACACGCCCGCCCAGATCAGGCCGAGCACGGCGAAGATGAAGAACGGCCCGCGCCAGCCCAGATGAGCGATCAAGAACACCACCAGGATCGGGGTGACGGCGCTGCCCAGCCGCGCCCCGGCATGGGTCAGGCCCTGGGCGAAGCCGCGCTCGGACGGCAACATCCAGCGCGACAGCGAGCGGGTGGCGTTGGGGAAGGCTCCGGCCTCGCCGGCACCGAACAGGAAGCGGCAGACGATCATCGAGCCAGCCGACCAGGTCAGGGCGGTGGCGGCGGTGAACAGCGACCACCAGGCGACGATGCCGGTCAGGGCGCGGCGCGGCCCGAAGCGGTCGCCCAGCCAGCCGCCGGGGATCTGGAACAGGGCGTAGCTCAGCTGGAAGGTGCCGAAGATCCAGCCCATGGTGATCAGCGAGAAGCCGAACTCCTTCTGGATCGACGGCGCGGCGATCGAGATCACCACCCGGTCCATATAGGTGATCATGTAGGCGGCCACCGTCAGCCACAGCACCATGTGCCGCACGCGGGTCGGACGGACGGGACTTTGGGCCTGCGCCATGAAGATCTACGCCTTGCTGAAATGGAGAACTGGCCGCCGATGGTCGCCGCGCCTCACGGCCGTACGGACGCGACCTTCCGGCCGGCGATGTAGACCGCGACGATCTTGCGGGTGTTCTTGATGTCGGCCAGCGGGTCGGCCTCGAGCACGACCAGGTCGGCCCAGCGCCCGGCCTGCAGTTCGCCCAAGTCCTTGGCCCCCAGGAACCGCGCCGCCTGGCCGGTGGCCGTGGCCAGGGCCTGGGCGGGGGTGAAGCCGGCCTCGACCATCAGCTGCAGCTCCCAGTGGGCGAAATAGCCGGGGAAGCGCCCGGGCGGGCCGGAGTCGGTGCCAAAGCCGTAGTTCACGCCTGCGTCGGCCAGGCGCTTGGTGTTCTGTTTGGCGGTCTCGAGGAACCGCGGATAGTCGTGGAAGTGGACGCCCGAGGCGATGGTCTTCTGGCGCTCGGCGTTCTCCAGCACCGCCAGGCTCTTGGCCGAGACCGACCGGCGGAAGAACGGATCGTCGAGGAACGGCGCGCGCTCGCCATAGGCGAACATCGAGGCCTCGCGCGACAGGGTCTCGGCCAGTTGCCACGTCCCCTTGGCCTTCATGGCCTCGATCAGCGCCGCATCGATCGGCTGGTCGCGGACGCTGTGGGCCAGGCCGTCGACGCCCTGGGCCACCAGCCGTTTGGCGTCCTCGAGATAGAAGATGTGGGCCACGACGCGCAGATGGCGCTTGTGGGCCGCATCGATGATCGCCTTCGTCATCTCGGGCGGCATCTTGGGCATCGTCCCCAGTTCGTCGTCGAGCCAGAACTTGATGAGGTCGACGCCGTGGTCGGCCTGGGCGTTCACCGCCGCCACCGCCTCGGCGACATTGGCCACCGGTTGATTGACGCCGGGCACGCCGCCGTAGCCGCCCTTGAACACCAGGCCCCGCCCAGCCGTATAGACCCGGGTCAGGCTCGGCCGGCCGGCGCGCTGCTGCGCGCGCAACGGGAAGATCAAGTCGCCGTCGGTGCCCAGGCTCTGGACGGTGGTGACGCCGTAGGACGCATAGGTCCGCAGGTCGCTTTCGACATTGGCCAAGGTGAAGTTGGCGCCGTCCTGGACCATGTCGACGACATTGCCCAGATGGACGTGCAGGTCGATCAGGCCGGGGATCACGTACTTGCCCGTAAGGTCGATGGTCTGCGCCTTGGCCGGCGCCTTCAGCGCCGAGGCCGGCCCCACCCATTTGATCCGGCCATTGTCGATGACCATGGCCGAGTTTGGCGCGGGCGGCGCGCCGGAGCCGTCGATCAGGGTGAAGTCGCGCAGCACGGTGACCTCGGCCAAGGCCGGCGCGCCCAGGCCGGCGACGGTGGCGGCGGCGGCGATCGCCAGACCCTGACGACGGCCATGGCTCGCCCAGGCCTTCAAGGCCGCGGCGGCGAAATCGCGGGCGCGCCGCGCCCAGGCCGTTGCTTGCATGGTCCCTAACTCCACTTTTCGTTGGCGCCTTTGACGCCGCGACAGTCTTGCATGCAATATATGGCGGCTCAAGGCCCCTGCGCCCCGGGCCCGGTAAAATTTCGGCCCGCGAACCCAGCCGGCCCGGCGGCCGCGCCAAGGCGGTGGAATCCTTGCCCGCCTTAACCCTCGCACGCCCGAACCGTTGGGCCGACCTGGGTCAAACCGCCGCCCTCCCGTCGCTTGACGCCGCCGAAGCAACTTGTATACAATTGCCTTGTTGCCTGGCGGCCGCTCGAAAATTGGCGTGTTGTTCACGTGTGTTCAGCGGTTCAGACTTTGGCGCTTTTATTAGGTGAGCCTTCAATAATGCTTCCCCTCAGCGGAATTCGAGTTCTTGACGTCTCCCAGGTGATGGCGGGACCGTTCTGCTGCATGCTTCTTGGCGACATGGGCGCCGACGTCATCAAGATCGAACCGCCGGTGGTCGGCGACCAGACCCGCGGCTCGATGGGCTTTCGCATGAAGGGCGCCGACAGCCCCGGCTTCCTGGCCCTCAATCGCAACAAGCGCAGCATCGCCCTGGACCTGAAGACCCAGGCCGGCCGCGAGGTGCTCTACGCCCTGGTCAAGACCGCCGACGTGCTGGTCGAGAACGGCCGTCCCGGCGTCGCCGACCGCCTGGGCATGGGCTACGAGACGCTGAAGGCCATCAATCCGGCCCTGATCTACGCCAGCATTTCCGGCTTCGGCGAGAGCGGCCCCTGGGCCCAGCGCCCCGGCTTTGATTTGATCGCCCAGGCGATGTCGGGCGTGCTCAGCGCCACCGGCCTGCCCGACAGCGAACCGGTCAAGAACGGCGTCCCGGTCGGCGACCTGGGCGCGGCGATGTTCGCCGTCTACGGCATCTTGAGCGCCCTGATCGGCCGCGCCAAGACCGGCGAGGGCCAGTGGGTCGGGGCCTCGCTGTTCGAGGCGGCGCTGGGGCTGTCGATCTGGGAGACCACCGAGCTTTGGGGCACCGGCAAGTCGCCCAAGCCCTTGGGCACCGCCAACCGCATGTCGGCCCCCTATCAGGCGGTGCACGCCTCGGACGGCTATTTCGTGTTCGGCGCCGCCAACCAGAAACTGTGGCTGGCCTTTCTCGAAGTCGCCGGCCGTCGCGACCTGATCGACGACGCGCGCTTCGCCACCAACAGCGACCGAGTGGCCAACCAGGCGGCCCTGATCGGGGCGCTGCGAACCACCTTCGTGTCGCGCACCGTGGCCGACTGGGTCGACGCCCTGCTGGCGGCCGGCGTGCCGGCCGGTCCGATCTATGACTACGACCAGGCCCTGGCCAGCGAGCACGTCGCCGCCCGCCAGATGATCCAGGAGATCGACCATCCGGTCGAAGGCCCGTTCAAGGCGCTGGGCTTCGCGGTCAAGCTCAGCCAGACGCCGCAGCAGGTGCGCTATCCCCCGCCCCTGCTCGACCAGCACCACGCCGAGATCCTCGCCGACCTGGTCGGCAAAGGCCTGCTGGCCGCGCCGCTCGAAGCAGCCGGCGAATGAGCAAAAGCCGCGCGAGCCAAGACCCCATGAGCGAAGGCAAGGTCACGTTCACGCGGTCGGGCCCGGTGGGGGCGATCGTGTTCGACAATCAAAGGGCCCTCAACGCCCTGAGCTTTTCGATGTGGCGCCAGCTGGGCGACATCTGCCGAAAGATCGCCACGGATGACACGCTGCGGGTGGTCACCCTGCGCGGGGCCGGCGGCCAGGCCTTCCTGGCCGGCACCGAGATCGACGGCTTCCTCGATTTCACCTCCGGCCGCGACGGCGTCGATTACGAGCGCGAGATGGACGGCTATGTCGGCCTGGTCGAGACCCTGCCGATGACCGTCATCGCCATCGTCGAGGGCTGGGCGGTGGGCGGCGGTCTGGCCCTGGCCTTCGCCGCCGACCTGCGCATCGCCACGCCCAAGGCGCGGTTCGGCTCGCCGCTGGGCCGCTCGATCGGCAACTGCCTGTCGGCTCGCGGCTACGCCCGACTGGTCGGCCATCTGGGCGTCGCCCAGGCCAAGCGCATCCTGCTGCTGGGCGAGATGATCGGGGCCCAGACCCTGCTCGAGCTGGGCCTGGTCCACAGCGTCGTCGAGCCCGAGGCGCTGGAGGCCGCGGCCGCGGCCCTGTGCCAGCGCGCGGCGCAAAACGCCCCGCTGACCACCCGCGCCTCCAAGGAGGCCATCCGCCGGCTGCTCTACGCCAACCTGCCCGACATCGACGACCTGATCGAGGCGGTCTATGGCAGCGACGACTTCAAGCGCGGCGTGCGAGACTTCCTGGCGAAGAAGGACCGGACCTGGACCGGAACCTGATCCAGGGCGCAGGCCGCGGGATCGCCGCGGTCTAACGATGACCGCCATCCTTGGGGATGGCCGACCTTGTCGAGGCGGGACCATGATAGCAGCCGACATCAGCGACTTCCGCGCCCTGGCCAAGCGCAGGCTGCCCAACTTCCTGTTCGAATATGTCGACGGCGGTTCGTTCTCCGAGACGACGATGCGGCGCAATATCGAGGACCTGCAAGCGATCCGCCTGCGCCAGCGGGTGATGCACGACGTCTCGGCCATCGACCTGTCGACGACGCTGATGGGCAAGCCCGCCGCCCTGCCCATCGCCCTGGCCCCGATCGGCCTGGCGGGCATGTACGCCCGGCGCGGCGAGGTTCAGGCGGCCCGCGCCGCCGAGGCGGCCGGCGTGCCGATGATCCTCTCGACCATGGCCTGCTGCTCGCTGGAGGAGGTCCGCGCCGCGGCGTCGCAGCCGACGTGGCTGCAGCTCTACATGATCCGCGACCGCGGCTTCATGCGCGATCTGTTGGCCCGCACCGAGGCGGCCGGCGTCGACACCCTGGTGCTGACCGTCGACCTGCCGGTGCACAGCGTCCGCCACCGTGACGTCCGCTCGGGCCTGACCGGCTCGCAAGGCGTGGCGGCGCGGCTGAGCCGCATGCTCGACATCGCCCGCCACCCGGCCTGGGCCTGGGACGTCGGCGTCCACGGGCGGCCGCACATCCTGGGCAATGTCGCCAGCGCCATGCCGGCCGGGGCGGGCCTGGCCCAGTTCACCGCCTGGGTGGGCCGCAATTTCGACCCGTCGATCACCTGGAAGGACATCGACTGGCTGCGCCAGCACTGGACCGCCCGCATCGTCGTCAAGGGCGTCCTGGATCCGGCCGACGCCGTCGACGCCGTCGCGGCCGGGGCCCAGGGCCTGGTGGTCTCCAACCACGGCGGCCGCCAGTTGGACGGCGCGTCGTCCTCGATCGCCGCCCTGCCCGCCGTCGTCGACGCCGTGGCCGGCCAGGTCCCGGTGCTGATGGACGGCGGCGTCCGCTCGGGCCTCGACGTGCTGCGGGCCCTGGCCCTGGGCGCGCAGGGCGTGCTGATCGGCCGGGCCTGGGCCTTCGCCCTGGCGGCCCGCGGCCAGGCCGGCGTCGCCCAGGTGCTGGACCAGCTGCGCCACGAGATGGAAGTGGCCATGGCCCTGACCGGCCAGACCGACGTCAAGACGCTGGATCGGTCGATGCTGCAGTAAAGGCGTTGGCCGGCGTGCGGGCCGACCGCTCCACGGAAGCGTCAATGGGGATCTCGATCGCCAGCAAGCGATCGTCGTCGGGCATCAGCGCGGCGGGCAGATCAAGATGCACCAGCACTTCGATCACGCCGCCAGGCCGTGACCGATCCGTCCGAGCGGAGTCTCGACGCCTCGCGCGGTGACGTGGACCTAGTGGAACAGCCAGTCGCCGGCGCTGATCTGCGAGGGCGTCACGTGGGCCAGGGTCGTCACCAAGGTCGGCCAGTCGCCGCCCGGTCCGTCCATGTCCAGATAGACCTGGGTGGAGCCCTGGCCGTCGGCTCGAAATTCCAACCGATGGTCGGCGACCGGATCGGAGCCGCCGTAGGTCGTCTTGGCGAACAGGCCCCGCAGATCGAGGACGTCGGCGCCCGGCGTGAAGTCGGTCACCTTGCCGGAATTCCA
>JAQGIN010000525.1 GCA_028291125.1 Caulobacter sp. | reverse complement strand
GGCTGTAGCCGTCGACCGAGGCGGTGAAGCCCGGCAGCCAGCTGGGCGAATAGACCGCGCCGACCACGACCATCGAGCCGATTTCCGGCGTCAGGTTGGGGTTGCCGCCGATTTCGTTGGTGTACTGAGCCGAGGCGCCGGTGTGCAGGTCGATGTCGAGATTGGCGATGACCTGCTTGCCCTGGAACAACTGGTACAGCGTCGGGGCGGTGATGTCGCGCGAGACGGTGGCCCGCAGGCGCAGGTCGTCGAACGGCACGTAGCTTAGGCCAACCTTCCAGGTCTCAACCCGGCCGCTGGTGCTGTAGTCGGTGACACGGCCGGCCGCGTTCAGGTCCAGCGACTGGATCAGCGGCAGGTCCTTGAGCAGCGGAATGGCGACTTCGGCGTAGGCCTCTTTGACGTTCACCTTGCCGCGCGCGACGCCGATGTTGGTGAAGTTGTAGATCTGCACATTGTTGGGCAGGCCGCGGACGCCGGTGTAGTCGACGCTCGACGCCAGGGCCGGGTCGGAGTTCGAGGTTTCGTTCAGGGTCTGCTTGCGGACTTCACCACCGAACGCGATCGACACCGGGCCGGCCGGCAGGGTGAACAGGTCGCCGCTGACATTGCCGGCGAGGATCTGCATGGCGTTGACGGCTTGGTACTGCGAGCGACTGTTGACGTAGTTGATCGCCGCCGCCGACGGCGCGCCGACGCCGAACAGATTGATCGGGACGCAGCCCGGATAGAGGCCCGGATTGGTCAGGGTCACGCGGCAGACAATGTTACCGCTGGGATCACGCGCCGCGTCCACCGCCGCGTAGAACTTGCGGTTGTTGAACTCGTTGACCCCGGTGCGCAGATAGTTGCGGCCGTAGACGTAGTTGACGTCCCACTTCCAGTCGCGGTTGAAGGCGTTGAAATCGCCGTCGACGCCGATGTTGGCGTTCACCGAGTCATTGAGCGTGTCGACATAGTTGATCGGCGTGTCGTAGCTGATCCGCGACATCTGGAAGCTCGGGGTCGTGCCCAGGGCCGCCACCACCGACGGCTGCAGGAAGGCGTTGTCGCGGAAGATCGTCAGACCATCCTGAGCGCCGGCGAAGTTCTCGTGCACGCGGGTGTTGAGGGTGTTGCGCGACTCGGCCAGCGAGACCTGGGCGTGGACATTGATCTTCGGCGTGATGTCGTAGGAGACGCGGGTGAAGGCCTGGTCGGTGCGCAGACCCGAGATCAAGGTGTGGTCGTGGAAATAGGCGCCGCCGCCGCCGACCACATAGGTCGGGTTGGTGGTCGGCGTGCCCAGCGGCATCACCTGGACGCCGCCGCCCGGCAGGAACTCATAGCCCGACAGCGGTCCGGTGTTGATGTAGCCGCCGAAGGTGTTCTTGGCGAAGCGCACGCCGCTGAAGGTGGTGCTGGTGTTGACCCCGTTGACCACGGCGCTGGTGTACTGGATCTGCTTGCGGCCATTGGCGCGGTCGCTCGAGGCGACAGGCAGAGAGCGGTAGTGTTCGATGCTGGCCTCGATGTGGCCCTTGCCGCCCGCGAACGACGTGCCGGCCACCAGGGTCCCCTTATAGGAGTTGGCGTCGCCGTAGGTCGAGGTGCCGGCCTGGACGCTGCCCTTGAGGCCGTTGAAGTTCTTGTCGAGCACGAAGTTGACGACGCCGACCAGGGCGTCCGAACCGTAGGCGGCCGAGGCGCCGCCGGTCACCACGTCGACGCGCTGGACCAGCGCCTGAGGCAGGGTGTTGATGTCGACGCCGCCGGCGAAGCTGGTCGGAGGCACGCGCACGCCGTCCAGCAGGATCAGCGAGCGGGTGGTGCCCAGGCCGCGCAGGTTCAGATAGTTGCCCTGGTTGGGGGCGTTGGCGTTCCAGGTGACGCTGCGGCTGTTGCTCGACGAGCCGCGAAACTGCGGCAGCTGGTTCAGGGCGTCGGGAATGTTGCTGGGCGCGCGAGCCTGCAGGGCGTCGCTCGACAAGGTGGTGACGGGGGTGGGCGCCTTGTAGCCGTCCCGCACGATCCGCGAGCCGGTGACGACCACGGCTTCGATCTGGGTGTCGGCCTCGGCCTCCGCGGGCGGGGCCTTATCGGCTGTAAAGGTTTTCATATTGGTCTGCGCCAACACCGTTCCGGGCATGGCCAGCAGGCTTGCGCCGACGAACAGCGCGCCGACGATTGAGACCGTTCTCATTTTTGAATCCCCCTAAGTGACTTGTCGGCTAATGCGACTTGTCCCTATGTTGATTTTATACAACCTGGATGTCAACGCCCTTATGTGAACAAACCGCCCATTTTTTTCAGTAAGTAATCGGGCCTTATCAGATTATATAAAGAGAAAATCGAAATACACTCGACTCCATTATTACGATCATGGGTCCAATAAGCGATGTATAGGCAGGTAGCCCTCAAAAACATCCCTCGATCTCACCCAGACCGATAGATGCAAACGTTTTCATGAAATATCTAAATATGCTAAGGCCGCCACGGCAAACCCCGATCTTTAATTCAAACCAATACGGATCACCGCGTCACCGGCCCGGGCGCATCGCCAACAGCCGGTGGGGCTGGGCGAGCTGACGGCGATGCGGGCCGCCTGGAGCCGGGGTCAGACCCCGGCCAGACGACGTGGCGTCAGGGCCGGCGAGGCGTCGCGGGCCTGGTCGATCGCCTGGCGCATCAGGTCGTGGTCCGGCGACAGCGCGCAGGCCGGATCGACGCTCGCGGCGTCGCCGGCGATCGCCAGGGCCTGGCAGCGGCAACCGCCCCAGTCGATCTCGCGGCGATCGCAGCTCTTGCACGGATCGGGCATCCAGCTGTCGCCGCGAAAGCGGGTGAAGGCGTCCGAGGTCGCCCAGATGTCGGCTAGCGCCTGGTCGCGCACCGACGGGAAGGTGAAGCCCTGCAAGGTCTCGGCCGCGTGGCAGGGCAGCGCCTTGCCCGAGGGCGAGACGTTGATGAACAGCTTGCCCCAGCCGCCCATGCAGGCCTTGGGCCGGGCGGCGTAATAGTCGGGGACCACATAGTCGATGGTCAGCACGCCCTTGAGACGGGTCCGCGCCGCCTGCACCGCCGCCGTGCAATGCTCCAACTGGTCGGGCATCGGCAGCAGGGCCGACCGGTTGAGCAGGCCCCAGCCGTAATATTGCACGTGGGCGATCTCGATGCGGTCGGCGCCCAGGGCTTCGCCCAGGGCGATCATCGCCTCGACCCGGTCGACGTTCTGGCGATGGACGACGAAATTGGCGGTCAGCGGCAGGCCGGCCTCGCGGATGCGCTTGGCCGCCTCCAGCTTCTTGGCGTGGCCGCCGCGATAACCGCCCAGCCGGTCGGCTTCAGCCACCTCGGCGTCCTGGAAGCTGAGCTGGATGTGGTCGATCCCGGCCGCCAGAAGCGACGCCATCGCCGCCTCGGTCAGCAGCACGCCCGAGGTGATGATGTTGGTGTAGAGTCCCCGCCCCGACGCATGGGCGACCAGTTCGACCAGGTCGCGCCGGGCCACCGGCTCGCCGCCGGAGAAGTGCACCTGCAGCACGCCCAGCGCCGCCGCCTCGTCCAGCACCCGCTTCCACTCATCGGCGCCCAGCTCGCTCTTGGGCGCATCCAGGGTCAGGGGGTTGGAGCAATAGGCGCACTGCAACGGGCAGCGATGGGTCAGTTCGAGGATCAGCCCCATCGGCGGCGGCGCCAAGGCTGGGATGGGGAAGGCGGCGGTCAAAACTGTACCGCGCCCTTGGCCGCCAGGTCGTCGAGCGTCGCGCCGACGTCGGTGAGGATCAGGTCGCGGGGCGCGTCGAAACGGGCCGCCAGGTCGTCGGCGATGGCGCCGACGCAGCGTTCGCCGTCGACCAGCTTGAGGATTTCCACCGCCGTCTCGTCTGGCAAATAGAGCTTCTCGGGGGCCAGCAGCACCCAGGCGTCGCGCACCGCGTCGCGCCGGAACTTCACCCCGCGCCGAAACCGCGGAATGGCCGCCTCGTCGCTCATCGGCCGCCCGCCGGCGCGAACGCCCCGGGCGCGATCAGCCCCGGCGCGACATAGGCCAGATACAGCCCGTCCAGCTGCGACCACAGCACGTCGCACTTGAAACGCAGCGCCGCCAGCACCGCCTGCTGCTTTTCGACGGTGTCGGCATGGGCCTGGACATAGGCCAGGGCGAAATCACTATCGACCGGCGCCTGGGTGAGGCGCGGCATGAAATAGGCCAGGGTCTCCGCAGTGATCCAGTCGTAGTGGGCCAGCATGCCCGACACTCGCTCGGAGATGATGGCCGGCGAGAACAGCTCGGTCAGCGACGAGGCGATCGCCTCCAGCAGCGTGCGGTCGCGGACGAAGTGCACATAGGCGTCGACCGCGAAGCGGGTGGTCGGCAGGATCGCCGTCGTGCTCTCGACCAGGGCCGGATCGAGGCCGACACCCTCGGCCAGCTTCAGCCAGCGGGCGATGCCGCCGGGCTTGTGGCCGTCGCCATCGTGATCCTCCAGCCGCCGCCGCCATTCGCGGCGCAACTCGGAAGTCGGCAGGCGGGCCAGGACCAGGGCGTCCTTCACCGGGATCTGCGACTGGTAATAGTAGCGGTTCAGCGCCCAGGCCTGGACCTGGCCGCGATCGAGCTTGCCGTCGTGCAGCAGGCGATGGAACGGATGCAGGCTGTGATAGCGCTCGGCGCCGATGGCCCGCAGCGCCGCCTCCAGGCCCTCGGGCGACAGCAGGGCGGCGCTCACAGCGTGATCTCCAGGCCGTCATGGGCGATGGCCCAGCCGGCCGCCTGGGCCTGGGCCCGCTGCGGCGACTCCGCCAGCAGGACGGGATTGGAATTGTTGATGTGGATCACCACCTTGCGGCCGACATCGAGGTCGCGGAAGGCTTCGATCACCCCGTCCGGGCCGTCCAGGCTCATATGGCCCATGCGTCGGCCGGTCTTGGGGCCAAGGCCGGCCTGGATCATCTCGTCGTCGCGCCACAGGGTGCCGTCGAAGAACACCAGGTCGGCGCCCGCCAGCCGTTCAGCCAGCGCCGGCGTCATCGCCGCGCAGCCGGGGATGAACACCAGGCGATAGCGGCCGTCGGAGACCTCGGCCCCCACCGTGGTGCCGTCGACGACGATGGGCGGGGCCGCCCCGCCCTCCTCCAGATACAGCGGCGCCTTGCCGGGCACGGCGAACAGCGTCGCGGTCAGGGCCTCGTCGAGCGCGAAGGGCGCGTCCAGGGCCTGGATCTGGCGAAGGACGACGTCGCGGGCCAGGACCTCGAAGATCGGATTGGCGTCGAGCACCGCGTGGATGCGGCCGGTGGCGTGCAGGGTGAACGGCTGGCGTTCGCGCAGGGTCAGCAGGCCGGCGATGACGTCGACATCACCCCCGGTCAGCACCACCCCGGCGATCGGCGACGAGCGGATCGGGCCCTGCGCTTGGGGATGCAGCACCGGCGTTCGCTCGATCTGCTGGCGCAGGTCCGGCGAGGCGTTGAGCAGGAACCAGCGCTCGCCGTCATGACTGACGGCGAGCCCGGCCTGGGTTCGAGACGCGGCGGCGGGATCGCCCGAGCGGGCCCGGCGACAACCCTCCGCATTGGAATTCCACTGCGGAAATCCGCCGCCCGCGGCCGCGCCTAGAACCACGATCTTCATGGATGACGTTAGGCGCTCAGTTCCGCGCAGGCGTAGCAGTTGATTTCAGCGCCGAGCGCAATCTCAATGATCTTCGGGGTCTTCCAAATCATCTTCAACCTCCAAGGCTACGGTTCATTCCGTACGATAACTAGATATGAGACCCAAGACCGCCGCAACCCTTCTTTATGGCGAACTTTAGTCGAAACGGAGCAATTGTTACTGGATAGAAATGATCCAGCAAAGCTGACCCGTATCAATCCATTTGCAGGCGCCGCGGATCGAGCCTCTGACGACCGGTCTCGCCCCCTCGTCGCGGCGAGGGGCGCTCCGACGTAACGACTACTGTATACACCTCAAAGGCCGTGGGAAAGGCTCGATCGCCTGGATCCGCCCGGTGAGCACCGGTCAGACACCCAACTCGATCGCCAGTCGCACGAGACGTCCGCGTCGTCCGTCGCCGGCGCGCCAACAGAGACGTCGGGAGGACGCCCATGACCATCGGTCGACACCAAGCGGGCGCGCGTGCCAGATCCCCCGTGCTCGCCGCCGGCGTGAGCGGGCTGGCCCTGCTGCTGGCCCACGGCGCCCAGGCCCGCCCTGACGAGGGCCCGCGTCCCGTCACCCCGCTGTCGCCAGTCCTGGTGGAGGCCGGCCAGGCCGCCGACGGCCCGTCGCTGTCGGCGCGGGATTTCGGCCGGGCGAGCGGCCTGGCGGTCACCGACACCTTCCTGCGTCGGCTGCCCGGCGTCGCCCTGTCGGACCCCCAGGGCAACGACTTCGCCAAGAGTCTCAACTTCCATGGCTTCGAGGCCTCGCCGCTGCAGGGCTCGCCGCAGGGCCTGGCGGTCTATTTCAACGGCGTGCGGCTGAACGAGGCGTTCGGCGACACGGTCAATTGGGACCTGATCCCGCAGATCGCCATCCGCCGCGCCGACCTGATCACCGACGACCCGGCCTTTGGGCTCAACGCCCTGGGCGGGGCGGTGAAGATCAGCGCCAAGGACGGCTTCGGCCCCTCCGGCACGGCCGGCGAGCTGCGGGTCGGCGCGTTCGGCAAGCGCCAGGGCGCGGTGGAGACCACGGCCCAGCACGGCGCCCTGGGCGTCTATCTGGCCGCCGACGCGGCCCAGGACGACGGCTGGCGCTGGCAATCGCCGTCGAAGGTCGCCCGCCTGCACGGCGACCTGGGCTGGCGCGGCGACGGGGCGGAGCTGCACCTGACCATCACCGGCACCGCCAACGCCTTCGGCCTGGTGGGAGCCACGCCCGTCGACCTGCTCTCGGGCAGCCGCAAGGCCGTCTACACCTACCCGCAACGCACCCTCAACAACGCCGGACTGGTGACCCTGACGGGAACGGCGACGCGCGACGGCTGGACCTTCGGCGGCTCGCTGTCGGCGCGGCGATTCCTGCAGAAGCATATCGACGGCAACGACGCCGAGTTCGAGGGCTGCAGCCGTAGCGCCACCAACCCGCTGTTCAACACCCTGTGCATCGAGGACGACGCCTTCCCGGCGGCGATCCGCCCGCCGGCCGCCGACTTCCAGGTGCTGACCGCCAGCGGGGCCCCGATCCCCTGCCCGCCCCTGGTGGCCGGCCAGACCAAGGGCTGCAACGGCGTTCCCTATGGCTCGATCGACCGCACCCGCACCAAGGCGACCACCTACGCCGCCGCCGCCGAGGCCAGCCGTTCGGACCCACTGCTGGGCCGATCCAACAGCTTCACCCTGGGCGTCAGCCTGGAGCGCGCCACCTACGCCTTCGGCTCCAACAGCACCCTGGGCCTGATCAACGGCGACCTGTCGGTGACCACCAACCACCCCATTCCCGGCCTCGGCTCGGCCATCCAGACACGCGGCGCCATCGCCTACAGCCCGGTGGAGGTCAGCGGGATCAGCCGCTATTGGGGGCTCTACGCCGCCGATCGCCTGGAGCTGACCCCGCGCCTGGCCGCCAATCTGACGGCGCGGCTCAATGACGCCGCGATCCGCACCACCGACCTTACCGGCCTCAGCCCGGACCTGAACGGCGACCACCGGTTTCGCAAGCTCAACCCCGCCATGAGCCTGACCTATGACCTGGGCGCGGGCCTGGCGCTGTCGGGCGGCTACGCCCAGTCCAACCGCGCGCCGACCCCGCTGGAATTGGGCTGCAGCAACCCGCTCAAGCCCTGCCTGCTGGAAAACGCCCTGGTGTCGGACCCGCCGCTCAAGCAGGTGACGGCCAGAACCTGGCAGGCGGCCTTGCGCGGCGACCAGGCCGCCGCCGGCGGCCGGCTGTCGTGGGCGCTCAACGCCTATCAGGCCGACAGCGACGATGACATCGTCTCCCTGGCCAGCACCCTGGCTGGCCGCGGCTACTACGCCAATGTCGCCAAGACCCGCCGCCGCGGCGTCGATCTGGACGGGCGCTACGAGGCCGCGCGCGTCCAGGCCTATGCCGGCTACAGTTATGTCGAGGCCACCTACCGCTTCGAAGGCCTGCTGGCCTCGCCGTCCAACCCGCTGGCCGACGACGACGGCAATGTCGCGGTCAGGCCCGGCGACCAGCTGGGCGGCGCGCCCAATCATCGGTTCAAGGCCGGGATCGAGGCGGAGGTCCTGCCTCGCCTGATCCTGGGCCTGGACGCGGTGGCCATGGGGCCGCAGCGCTTCGTCGGCGACGTCTCCAACCAGAACCGCAAGCTGCCCGGCTACGCCGTCGCCGCCCTGGCCGCGCGCTACCGGCTCGACGACCGCCTCACCCTGTTCGGCCGGATCGACAACCTGCTGGACAAGTCCTACGCCACCTACGGGACCTATTTCGAGACCGAGGCGCTCGACAGTGTCGCCGGCCATCCCCTGCCGGACTCGCCCGACCCCCGCACCGTGACACCCGCCGCGCCCCGCGCCTTCACCCTGGGGCTGCGCGTCGCCTGGTGAAATTGGACCTGGGAGGGTCAACAATCGCTTCACGTCCAGGCGGACATCTGTATACAGTATTTAATAACAGACGCAGGTCCGCTGCGCCTTGGGAGAAGACCATGACCACGCGACGCGACCTCATCCTGGCTGGCGGCGCCCTGGCGGCCCTCGGCGTCGTTGGAACCCAAGCCCAGGCGCGCGACCGCTGGAGCAAGGGCGGCGACATGGGCATGGCCGTTTCGGCCGTGCCGCGCCTTCGCCCGGCCGGCGTGGCCCCGATGCGCGGCCCGCCGATGGATCCGCTGGCCTATATCGACTACTGCCACGGCCTGGGCGCGACCGGGGTCGAGTTCAACCTGGCCCCCGACGTCGACCTGCCGGCCCTCAAGGCGCGGCTGGAGACGCTGGGCATGTTCGCCAATGTCGGCGCCCGCCTGCCCAACGCGCCGGGCGACATGTCCGCCTTCGAACAGTCGGTGAAACAGGCCCAGTACCTGGGCTCCCAGGCCATGCGCGCGGCGATGGGCGGCCGGCGCTACGAGGACTTCACAACCCTCGACCAGTTCCTGGAGTGGCAAAAGCGCAAGGACGCCATCGTCGAACTGACCGTGCCGATCTGCGAGAAGTACAAGATCCCGCTGGCGATCGAGAACCACAAGGACCGCACCTGCCAGCAGCAGGCGGCGCTGCTGAAGCGGATCTCCAGCGCCTATTGCGGGGTGCTGTTCGACTTCGGCAACAACCTGGCGATCTGCGAGACGCCGGCCGAAACCCTCGCCGCCCTGGCCCCCTACGTGAAGTCCTGCCACTTCAAGGACATGGCGGTCGAGCCCTACGCCGAGGGCTTCCTGCTGTCGGAAGTGCCGGCCGGGACCGGCCTGATCGACCTGGCGGGCACCATCGCCACCCTGCGCAAGCACAATCCCGACCTGCACCTGTTCCAGGAAACCATCACCCGCGATCCGCTGAAGATCCCGATCAACACCGAGGTCTACTGGGCCACCTATCCCGAGCGCCGGGCCACCCACGAGGCCAAGATGCGCGCCTTCGTCGAGGCGCATAAGAGCAAGGCGCCGCTGCGCACGCTCAGCACCCTGTCGCCGCAGGAGCAGTTCGCCATCGCCGAGGACGACGCCCGCAAGGGCTTCGCATGGGTCCGCGCCCACAAGGCCTGATCCGCCGCCGCCCATCCCCCTTCAGGAAACGACCATGGCTTTTGAACTGTCTCGCCGCGGCGCGCTGGCCGGCCTAGCGCTGAGCCTGCCGGCGGCGCGCGCCTTCGCCGCCGAAACGGCCTTTCCGGTGGTCGGCAAGGTCGAGCGCCTCGACCCGGCCCTCGACGCCCTGATCGACGCCGACGCCGTGGTCGAGAAGGTGCTCGACGGCTTCGTCTGGAGCGAGGGCCCGGTCTGGGTCGGCGGCCCGAACGGCCATGTGCTGGTCTCCGACGTCCGCGCCAATGTCATCAAGAGCTGGTCACGGGCCGAGGGCGGCGCCGACTGGCTGAGCCCCTCGGGCTATGCGGCCGGGCCCACGCCCGGCTTGGTCGAGCCGGGCACCAATGGCCTGTTCCTAGGACGGGGCGGCCTGGTGGTGGCCGACAGCGGCAATCGCGGCATCGCCCGCATCGATCTAAAGACCAAGACCAAGACCATGCTGTGCCGCGACTTCGAAGGGAAACGCTTCAACAGCCCCAACGACCTGGCGGTGGCGCGCGACGGCGCGATCTATTTCACCGACCCGCCCTACGGCCTGAAGGGCAGCTGGAAGTCCTCCGACCGCGAGATGGACTATACCGGCG
>JAQGIN010000504.1 GCA_028291125.1 Caulobacter sp. | reverse complement strand
TCGTCGACCGCGCCACCGGCGTGGTCCACATCGGCAAGGTGCCGCCCTACAGCGTGGTGGTGCCGGGCGCGCTCCCGGACCCCAAGGGCGGGCCCAGCCTGTCCTGCGCGGTGATCGTCAAGACGGTCGACGCCAAGACCCGGTCGAAGACCAGCATCAACGAGCTGCTGCGGGACTAAAGACTGCCCCCCTCTCAGACGGAGAGGGTCGAGGTGAGGGGTTGCCGAGTCCGCCGGCGCGCCGGCAGGGAGCGTAACCCCTCACCCTCCCGCCGCTTCGCGTCGGCCCCCCCTCTCCCTCCGGGAGAGGGTTTCTCGTTCAGTACGGCGTCCCATCCTGATGGCGGTAGATCTCCTCGCCGTCGCGCAGCACCAGGTCGATGTCCGGATAGTCGCAGCCGTCGACGTCCGGCCGGCGCGCGCCCATCTCCAGCAGCACCGCCTCGCGGTCGGAGCGGTTCTGCAGGTGGTGGCCGTTGGCGACCCCGGCCTTGAAGCCGGCGCAGTCGCCGGCCCGCAGGATCGTCTCGCCGTCGTCCTCGACCAGCACCACCTCGCCCTCGACCACCCAGACGAACTCGTCCTCGGCCGTGTGCCAGTGGCGCTGGCTGCTCCATTGGCCCGGCGGCAGGCGCATCAGATTGACCCCGAACTGGTCGAGGCCGGCGGCGTCGCCCAGCTTCCAGCGGCGGCGGCCCTGGCAGGGCGCGTCGTGCGGCGGCGGATAGCCGGTGCCGAACCGGGTCGGCGCGGCGGCGATGTCGATCTTGGGCATGGACGGCTCGGGTTTGCGTCGGAACTCGCGCCAGCCTAAAGCCAAGGGGATGACCGACACCACCCTGATTGACCCCATCGCCCTGGCCCAGGCCCTGATCCGTCGCCCGTCGGTGACCCCCGCCGACGCCGGGGCCATGGACGTGCTGCAGCGGGTGCTGGAGGGCCTCGGCTTTTCCTGCCGCCGCCTGAAGTTCGGCGAGATCGAGAACCTTTACGCCCGGCGCGGAACCGCCCGCCCCAACCTCTGCTTCGCCGGTCATACCGACGTGGTGCCGGTGGGCGACGACGCCGCCTGGAGCCAGGGGCCGTTCGAGGCGGAGATCGCCGACGGCGTGCTCTACGGCCGCGGCGCGGTCGACATGAAGAGCGCCATCGCCGCCTTCGTCGCCGCCGTTTCCGCCAGCCCCACCCCGCCCGGCTCGATCAGCTTCCTGATCACCGGCGACGAGGAGGGCGTGGCCGAGGACGGCACCGTCAAGGTGGTGCAAACCCTGGCCGCCGAGGGCGAGATCATCGACCATTGCGTGGTCGGCGAACCGACCAGCGCCGCCGTGTTCGGCGACATGGTCAAGATCGGCCGCCGCGGCAGCATCAACGCCTGGCTCACCGTCGAAGGGAAGCAGGGCCACGTCGCCTACCCGCAGCGCGCCGCCAATCCCATCCCGGTGCTGGTCGACCTGCTGGGCCGGCTGCAGGCCCGCGTGTTGGACGACGGCTTCACGGGCTTCCAGCCGTCGAACCTGGAGGTGACCACGGTCGACGTCGGCAACGCCGCCACCAATGTCATCCCGGCCACGGCCAAGGCGCGGGTCAATATCCGCTTCAACCCGGCCCATCGCGGCGCCGACCTGGCCGCCTGGATCGAGGCCGAGGCCGCCAAGGCCGGCGACGGCTTCGCCGGCCAGGTGCGGGTGCTGTGCAAGATCAGCGGCGAGGCCTTCCTCACCGAACCGGGCCCGTTCACCGAGGCAGTCGCCCAGGCGGTGGCCGAGGTCACCGGCCAGGCCCCCGAACTGTCGACCAGCGGCGGCACGTCGGACGCCCGTTTCATCCGCAGCCTCTGCCCGGTGGTCGAGTTCGGCCTGGTCGGGGCCACCATGCACGCGGTCGACGAGCGGGTCCCGGTGCGGGAGGTCCGCGACCTGACCCGCGCCTATGAGGCGCTGATCCGCCGCTATTTCGCGGCCTTCGCCGGATGATCCGCGCCGCCTTCGCCAGCTGGACCTTCTGGGCCCTGGCGTCGGCGGTGTTCGCCGCCTTGACGGCCGTGCTGGCCAAGGTCGGGGTCGAGGGGGTGAGCTCCAACCTGGCCACCTTCATCCGCACCGTGGTCATTCTCGGCTTCGCGGCCCTGATCCTGACCCTGGCCGGCGAGTGGCGCGCGCCCGGCGAGATCGCCCGCCGCTCGTGGCTGTTCCTGGTGCTGTCGGGCCTGGCCACCGGGGCCTCGTGGCTGTGCTATTTTCGCGCCCTGAAGCTGGGCGACGCGGCCCGGGTGGCGCCGCTCGACAAGCTCAGCGTGGTGCTGGTGGCGGTGTTCGCCGCCGCCTTCTTGGGCGAGCGGCTGTCGATCTGGAACTGGCTGGGCGTGGCCCTGATCGCCGCCGGGGCGGTGCTGGTGGCGGTGCGGCTCTAGTACCCCACCCCGGTCAGGTACAGCCCGTCCGGCGGCGCGACCGGCCCACAGGCCGTACGATCGCGCGCCTCCAGCGCCGCCCGGACGTCGGCGGCCGTCCAGCGGCCGATCCCGACCTCGGCCAGGGTCCCGGTCATCGACCGCACCTGACGGTGCAGGAACGAGCGGGCCTCGAACACCAGCAGCACCTCGTCGCCCTCGCGCCGGACGCTGGCGACGTCCAGCGTCTTCAGCGGCGATTTCGACTGGCACTGCATGTCGCGGAAGGTGGTGAAGTCGTGATGGCCGACCAGCCCCTGGGCGGCGGCGTGCATCGCGTCGGCGTCGAGCGGCTTCTTGAGGTGCCAGACCCGGCCGTGATCCAGGGCCGGCGGGCCCTTGCGGTTGAGGATGCGGTAGAGGTAGCGCCGCTCGGTCGCCGAGAACCGGGCGTGCCAGTCGTCGTCGACCATCACCGCGTCGAGCACGCTGATCGGCTCGGGGACCAGGTGGGCGTTCAGCGCATTGGCCACCGTCTCGGCCGGCCAGGCCTTCTCCAGGTCGATATGCACCACCTGGCCGGTGGCGTGGACGCCGGTGTCGGTGCGGCCCGCCGCCGCCAACCGGATGGTCTCGCCGCAAAACGCCGTCACCGCCCGCTCGATCGCCGCCTGCACCGACGGCAGGGCCGCCTGGGCCTGAAAGCCGCGATAGGGCCGGCCGTCATATTCGATGGTCAGGCGGTAGCGGGGCATCAGGCGACTTGCGTCCCGGCCGGCAGCGGGAAGCCGCGGGTGAACACCTCGGCGTCCTGCACGCCCTTGCCCTCGCGTTGAGCCTTGAGCAGCCGCACCGCGCCGTCTCCGCAGGCGATCAGCAAGCCGTCGTCCAGCGCCGTTCCCGGCGCGCCATGGCCGTCCTCGACCCGCGACAGCAGCGCCTTGACCCGCACCGGCCCCTTGTCGCCCGCCACCTCGAACCAGGCCCCGGGGAACGGCGACAGGCCGCGGATGTGGCGGTCGACCTCGGCGGCCGACCGCGTCCAGTCGATGCGGGCCTCGGCCGGCTTGATCTTCTTGGCGTAGGTGACGCCCTCGGCGGCCTGCGGGGTTTCGGTGACCGCGCCGCGTTCGATGGCCGCCAGGGCCACCGGCAGCATCCGCGCGCCGACCTGGGCCAGCCGCTCGGTCAAGGTCCCGGCGGTGTCGAGGGCGCCGATGCGGACGCTCTCCGACATCAGGATCGGCCCCTCGTCGAGGCCCTCGCTCATCCGCATCACCTGGACGCCAGTGACCGGGTCACCGGCCATGATCGCCCGCTGGATCGGGGCCGCGCCGCGCCAGCGCGGCAGCAGGCTGGCGTGCAGGTTGAAACAGCCCAGGCGCGGGGCCTCCAAGACCGCGCGCACCAGGATCTGGCCGAAGGCCACCACCACGGCGGCGTCGAGGTCCAGCGCCGCGAAGGCCTCGACCTCTTCGGGGGTCTTCATCGACGGCGGCGTGCGCACCGGCAGACCCAGACGCTCGGCGAAGGCGTGGACCGGCGACGGCTTGAGATCCTGGCCGCGGCCACGCGGGGCCGGCGGCTGCGAATAGACGCAGGCGATCTCGTGCCCGGCGGCGACGAGCTCGGCCAGGCAGGCGACGGAGAATTCGGGCGTACCGAGGAAGGCGAGGCGCATGCGGGCGGTTTAGCGGGGCCAGGCCGCCGGGGGAAGCGCCGCGGCCGGAACCTTGGCCTTGACCGGCCGTTCTTAGGCCGACC
>JAQGIN010000313.1 GCA_028291125.1 Caulobacter sp. | reverse complement strand
TCCTCGGCGACCTTGGCCTCGATCGGCCGCAGCCGTTCGGCGACGAACCGCCGGACCATGTCCAGCAGCTGCTCCCGGGTCTCGAGGTCGAGGGCCATGGCCGCGCTCCGCGTCAAACAAGTGTTTGGGCGAACCTTAGCGGCGACGGCTGTCCTTCGACAAGCTCAGGATGAGGGCCATGGATACCGCGCCGGCATTCGAAAACCTCATCCTGAGCTTGTCGAAGGACGAGGTTTTCGCATCAGGACGCCGGCCGCGCCAAGGCCTCGCGGCGGGCCAGGACGCTGTTGCGCATGCCAAAGGCGACATAGACCGCCGCCCCGATCAGGTGGGCGAACAGGAAATAGATCTGGGTCTTGCTGGGCAGGCTGCTGAACAGATAGAGGCAGCCGAGGATTGCCCCGGTCGCCACCACCGGCCAGATCGGCGTGCTGAACACCCGCGGCCGGCCCGGATCGCGCACCCGCAGGATGATCACCGACAGGCCGACGGCGATGAAGGCCGCCAGGGTGCCGGCGTTGGCCAGCTCGGCGATGTCCTTCAGCGACAGCCAACCCGACAGCAGCGCCGACAGCGCCCCGGTCAGCAGGGTCATCAGCACCGGCGTGCCGGTCTTGGCGTTGACGCGCGCCAGGCCCTTGGGCAGCAGGCCGTCGCGGGCCATGACGAAGAAGATCCGGCTCTGGCCGTACATGAAGGCCAGGATCACGGTCGGCAGGGCGACCACGGCGGCCAGGGCGACCAGCTGCGCCATGCGCGGATGGGCCAGGGTTTCGAGGATGAAGACCAGCGGCGCTTCGCTCTTGGAGAACACCTCGGTGCGCGAGGCGCCGATCGAGACGGCGGCCACCACCATGTAGATCACGGTGCAGACGGCCATCGAGCCGACGATGCCGATGGTCAGGTCGCGCTTGGGATTCTTGGTCTCCTCGGCGGCGGTCGACACCGCGTCGAAGCCGTAGAAGGCGAAGAAGATCAGGCTGGCGGCGGCCATCACCCCGACCTTGACCCCGTCGGGGCCCGGCGTGGCGGCGAAGCCCTGGGGCAGGAACGGCGTGAAGTGGCTGGCGTCGAAGGCCGGCAGGCAGAGGACCACGAAGATCGCCAGGGCGACGATCTTGATCGCCACCAGCACCATGTTGACGGTGGCGCTCTCACGGGTGCCCAGGGCCAAAAGGCCGGCGACGGCGAACGAGATGATCACCGCCGGCAGATTGACCAGACCGCCGGCGTGCGGGCCGGCCAGCAGGAACTCCGGCGTGCCGATCAGGCGGAACAGGCCGGCGGCGTGGGCCGACCAGCCCACCGCCACGGCGGCGCAGACCAGGGTGTATTCGAGGATCAGGCTCCAGCCGACGAACCAGGCCGCCGGCTCGCCCATCGACACATAGGTGTAGGTGTAGGCGCTGCCGGACGCCGGGATCATCGTCGACAGCTCGGCGTAGCACAGGGCGGCGCAGGCGCAGACCGCGCCGGCGATCAGGAACGACAGGATCACGCCGGGTCCGGCCAGGCCGGCGCCGATGCCGGTCAGGGTATAGATGCCGGTGCCGACGATGGCCCCGACGCCCAGGGCCACCAGGTGCGGCCAGCTGAGGGTCTTCTTCAGCTGATGGCCCTCCTGCAGGCCGATCGTGCTCTCGATGCTCTTGCGACGCGCCCAAATACCCATGCGAATCCCCCTCGGCTGCGGCGCCAAGATGGGCCGGGACCACCGTGCCGCCAAGTCGGCTTAGAACAACCACCGGGTCAAGGCGAAGGCCAGGACCGCCACCGCCAGGGTGACCAGGGCCAGGGTCGCCGCCAGCCGCGGCTTGACCTCCAGCAGGGCGGCCGGGCCCAGCTGGGCGGAAATCGCCCCCACCCCGGCCAGCAGCAGCAGGCGCGAGACCTGGGCGATCGGCTCGACCAGGCCGGCCGGCAGCCAGCCCAGGCCGCGCAGGGCCGCCAGGGCGGCGAAGCCGAGCACGAAGGCCGGCGGCCCCTTGATCTTGGCGCGCAGGCCCGTATCGCCGGTCCGCATCAGCGCCAGGCCGATCAGCACCACCGCCGGGCCCAGCCAGATGATCCGGGCCAGCTTGGCCAGGGCGGCGGCGCCGGCGGCGTCGGGCGACACCGAGGCCCCCGCCCCCGCCACCTGGGCGACGTCGTGAATGGAGAGGCCGAAGAACACCCCGGCCTGATGGGCGCTGAGGCCCAGCCCGTGGGCGATGGGCGGATAGGCCAGCATGGCCGCGGTTGACAGCAGATTGACCCCGACCACCACCAGGGCGGTGGTGCGCTGGTTGGCCGGGCTGGCGGGGGCGGCCTGGGCGGCGGCCAGGGCGGCCGAGGCCCCGCAGATCGAGCAGGCGGCGGCGGCGATCAGCGCCTGGGCGATCGGCAGGCCCAAGGCGACCCCGACCCCGGCCCCGACGGCCAGGCCGCCCAGCACCACCGCGCCGCTGGCCAGCACCGCCGGCCCGCCGAGCAGGGCGAATTCGCTCCAGGTGATCTGCGCGCCCATCAGGGCCACGCCCAGCCGCAGGCCGGGCTTGGCCCACAGGTCCAGGCCGTGGTTCAGGCGAGCGCCGATCCCGGCGGCGGCGACGCCCAGGCCCAGCAGCACGGCGATCAGCGGGGCCGGGGCGTGGGTGGCGGCCGACAGGGTCTGGGCCAGCAGGGCGATGGCCAGCCCGGCCAGCAGGCCCGGCCCGAACTGGCGCAGGATGACGGTCACCGCGAGGTCGCGGCCGCGCCGCCGTTGGCCGCCGTCGACGGCGGCGGCGAGCGGCGGCTCAGCCGCTCGTGCAGCCGCTGGACGCACCGGCTGCCGGTGCGTTCGAAGGCGAAGGGCAGCAGGCCGTGCACCAGGCAGGCCAGGCCGCCGGCCAGCATGGCGAAGGCGAAGCCCCAGGCCATGGCCAGGTGCTGGCCGTAGGTCTCGCCGACCGCGCGGGGATGTCGGGTGAAGGGTTCGATCACGGCGGCCTCGCGAAGCTTGGAACCCCAGTCTGAGCGATTCGCGGAGAAAGACATGATCACCCTTGTCGCCAAGGCCCGGCCTCATAGAATGTCATTCTCGTAATCGCGGACTTCAGAGATGATTCTTCTCGACGCCATCGATCGCCGGCTGCTGGCGATCCTGCAGGCCGACGCCACCCTGCCGATCACCGAGATGGCCGAGCGGGTCGGCTTGTCGCAGACGCCGTGCTGGAAGCGGATCAAGCGGCTGCAGGACGCCGGGGTGATCACCGCCCGCGTCGCCCTGCTCGACCGCGACGCCCTGGATCTGTCGCTGACGGTGTTCGTGGCGGTGAAGACCGGCCGCCACGACGAGGCCTGGCTGGCCACCTTCGCGGCCGGGGCCGGGGCCCTGCCCGAGGTGGTGGAGTTCTACCGGATGAGCGGCGAGGTCGACTATCTGCTCAAGGTCGTGGTCCGCGACATCGCCGCCTATGACCGCTTCTACAAGCGGCTGATCGCCACCGCGCCGCTGACCGACGTGTCGTCGTCGTTCGCCATGGAGCAGATCAAGTTCACCACCGCCCTGCCGATCCAGACGGGGTGACGCCTCGCGGCGTCATCCCGGAAGCGCGTAGCGCTATCCGGGACCCAGGGGCCGCGCGCACCGCCCCTGGGTCCCGGCCCTTCGCTTCGCTACGGCCGGGATGACGTGGAAAATTGGGGTCCAAAACCCAACCAACGCCTAATCCGGCCACAGATCCTGCACGTCGCCCTTGCGGTTGAGCATGTGGGTGGCGCGCTTGATCAGCATCAACAATCGCTTGCGGCGGCCGTCGGCGTCATAGGTCAGGGTCGAGCGGGCCAGGCCCTCCAGCATGAAGCGGGCGAGGTCGCGACTGGCCTGGAAGCGGGGACCGGCCCCGGCATGCAGGATCTTCAGGAAGTGGTCGCCGGCCTGGGCGCGATCGAACTCGGCCTGGGCCGGGGCCAGCAGGGCGGCGATGGCCGGCTCGGTGCGGGCGGCGACCTCGAACTCGGCGAAGGCCAGGAACGGGATGCTGTGCAGCAACTCCCAATAGGAGTCGATGGCGTGCTCGGTGACGTCGGTTCCCGGCGGCAGGCCGTCGGCGGCGGCGCGGAACAGGGCCGAGCGCGCGGCCTGGACATGGGCGACGGCGGCCTCGACCAGGGCCTCGCGGGTCGGGAAATGGTACAGCATCGCCCCGCGGGTCAGGCCGGCGGCGTCGGCGATGATGGCGTTGGTGGCGGCGTGATAGCCGAGATCGGCGATCAACTGCATCGCGCAGTCGAGTATGCGGGCCCGCGTCTTCAGCGACTTGGGGGTGTCCTTGGCGAGGCGGGCGGCGTCCATGACCATGATCTAGTGCGAGCTATGCTGCACAGCAACAGCGCTGACGTGGATCGGCGTCGCGAGGGGGCCGACGCGCAAGCCTTCATCAAAGCGACATGCAATCAGCCTAATCGCCGGAGGCTCTCGCCTGGATCATAGCCATTGGGGGCAGCCATGGGCGCCGACATCGCCGTTCGCCGCTATCGCACGGTCTTCATCAGCGACGTTCACCTGGGCACGCGGGGCTGTCAGGCCGAACTGCTGCTCGACTTCATCCGCCACATCGAATGCGACAAGCTCTATCTGGTCGGCGACATCGTCGACGGCTGGAAGATGAAGACCGGCTGGTACTGGCCGCAGAGCCACAACGACGTGGTGCAGAAGTTCCTGCGCCTGGCCCGCAAGGGCTGCGAGGTGATCTATGTGCCCGGCAATCACGACGATCGGATCCGTGATTTCTGCGGCATCCACTTCGGCGGCGTCATCGTCGCCCGCGACGCCATCCACGAGACCGCCGACGGCCGGCGCTTCCTGGTCACCCACGGCGACGAGTTCGACGGCGTCGTCCAGCACGCCAAGTGGCTCGCCTTCCTCGGCGATTGGTCCTATAGAACCATCCTTATGCTGAACACCGTCCTGAACCGCGCAAGACGGCGGCTGGGGTTCGGCTACTGGAGTCTTTCGGCCTATCTGAAGGTCAAGGTGAAGAACGCGCTGCATTTCATCGAGAACTTCGAGGCCGCCGTCGCCGATGAAGCGCGCCGACGCGGCGTCGACGGGGTGATCTGCGGTCACATCCACAAGGCCGAGATGCGCGAGATCGACGGGATCACCTACATCAACGACGGCGACTGGGTCGAAAGCTGCACCGCCTTGGTGGAGCATTTCGACGGCCGCCTGGAAATCCTGGAGTGGTCCAAGCTGCGCTCGTGGTCGGTGATCGACCGCGCCGCAAACGCCGCCGTCCCGATCGCGGAGCCCGCCGCCGCCTGATGCGGATCCTACTCGCCACAGACGCTTGGGAGCCGCAGGTCAACGGCGTGGTCCGCACCCTGACCCGGGTGATGGATGAACTGCGGGCCATGGGCCACGAGGTCGACGTGGTCAGCCCCGACCAGTTCCCGACCTTCCCGCTGCCGACCTATCCCGAGATCAAGTTGGCGATCGGCGCCTATGAGCCGGTGCAGGAGCGCTTCAAGTCGTTCGAGCCCGAGGCGATCCACATCGCCACCGAGGGCCCGATCGGCCTGGCGGCGCGGCGCATCTGCCTGGAATGGAAGCTGCCGTTCACCACCAGCTACCACACCCGCTTCCCGGAATATGTCTCGGCCCGTCTGCCGCTGCCGCTGGCGGCTGGCTACACCTACATGCGCTGGTTCCACAAGCCGTCGGGCCGGCTGATGGTGGCCACCCCGACCATGCGCGACGAGCTGGTCCGCCACGGCTTCCGCAACATCTCGCCATGGTCGCGCGGCGTCGACACCGACGTCTTCCGGCCTCGCCGTCCCGACGAGCCCGACCTGTTCGAGGGCATGGCCCGCCCGATCTTCCTCAATGTCGGCCGGGTGGCGGTGGAGAAGAACATCGAGGCCTTCGCCAGCCTCAACCTGCCCGGCACCAAGGTCATCGTCGGCGACGGTCCGCAGCGCGAGGAGCTGGCGGCGAAATATCCCGACGTGGTGTTCGCCGGGGCCAAGTTCGGCGACGAACTGGCGCGCTATTTCGCCTGCGCCGACGTGTTCGTGTTCCCATCGCTGACCGACACCTTCGGTTTGGTGATCCTGGAAGCGATGGCCGCCGGCGTGCCGGTGGCGGCGTTCTCGGCCCCGGGGCCGATCGACATCATCCCCGGCTCCGGGGCCGGGGCCCTGGCCGAAGGCCAGACCGACGGCCTGGCCGCGGCCTGCCTGGCCTGCCTGGATCTGGACCGCAAGGCGGTGCGCGCCTTCGCCGAGCGCTTCTCGTGGCGCTCGTGCGCCGAGGAGTTCTTCAAGAACCTGCAGCCCTATCCCGAGCCGGAAAAGACCCGATTCTGGCGGCGGCTGCGGCGTTTGGCGCGGCTGCGGCGACGGCCGGCGGCGTAACCCCTCGCCCTACTTCGTCTCGGACGCCTCGCCCCGCCCCTTGCGGACCCGCAGGATCAGCTTGTCGATGCGCGAGCTGTCCATGTCGACGATCTCGACGTCGAAACAGCCCAGGGCGACGATTTCGCCCTCGTGCGGGATGCGGCCCAGGCGATCGAGGATCAGGCCGGCGACGGTGTGATAGCCGCCCTCGGCCTCGAAGGTCTCGCCCAGGGCGTCGTTGAGCTCCTGGATGTCGAGCCGGGCGTCGACCAGCCACGAGCCGTCCTCGCGACGCAGGATGCGGGTGTCGACCTCGTCATGGGCCTCGGGGAAGTCGCCGGCGATCATTTCCAACAGGTCGAGCGGGGTGATCACCCCCTGCACCGAGCCGAACTCGTCGACCACCAGGGCCATGTGCAGCGGCGTCGCCTTGAACACCGCCATGGCCCGCAGCAGGCTCATGGTCTCGGGAATGGCGATCGGCTGCTGGACGTGGCTGCGGATGTCGATCGTCTCGCCCGACAGGCAGGCGTCGAGCAGGTCCTTCTTGAGGATCACCCCGATGTCGCCGTCGAGGTCGTCCTCGCTGGCCACCACGATGCGCGAATAGGGGCAGGCGCGGATCTCGCCCAGGATCTCCTCCTGGCTGTCGGCCAGGGAGATCCAGAACAGGTCGCGGCGCGGGGTCATGGCCACGCGCACCGGCCGGTCGCCCAGGCGCAGCACCTCCTGGATCATCGAGCGCTCCTCGGGCTCGATCAGGCCGGCGTCGGCGCCCTCGGCCAGCACCGTCTCGACCTCCTCGGAGGTGATGTTGTTGGTGCGTTCGTCGCGCACGCCCATCAGCTTGAGGATGCCGGCGGTGGAGGCGGTCAGCAGGGTCACGAACGGCCGCAGCACCGTGGCGACGACGGCCAGGAACGGGGCCATGCGGCGGGCGATGGCGTCGGGGAACAGCAGGGCCAGGCGCTTGGGCACCAGCTCGCCGAGGATCACCGACACATAGGTCAGGCCGATGACCACCACGGTGGTGGCGATGGCCTCGGAATGCGGGCCGACCACCGGGAACGGGGCCAGCCACTTGTCCAGCGCCCCGGCGATGGTCGCCTGACCGTAGGCGCCGGCCAGAATGCCGATCAGGGTGATGCCGACCTGCACGGCCGACAGGAACCGGGTCGGGTGCTCGGCCATGGCCAGGGCCAGCTTGGCCCCCTTGTCGCCGCGGTCGGCGAAGGTCTGCAGCCGGGCTCGCCGGGCCGAGACCACCGCTAGTTCGGACATGGAAAACACCCCGTTCAACAGAACGAGGAAGAAGACGACGACGAGCGCGAGGAGGATCATGGCCCTAGGGGGTCAGTGACGCCGGCCCCGATCGGCGACGGCGGCCCAAACTTTGAAGCGCGGCGTCGGGCGGACCACGGGGCCACTATACAAAAGAAAACGCCGCGGCACAGCGGCCGCGGCGTAATCGTCTTTTGGAGGCGCTTCTAGCTTACGACGCCGGGCGGGCGAAGATCGGCAGCGCCTTGGCGGCGGCCTTGTTGCCGTCGTGCTGGCCGGGGGGCAGCGGGATCAGGCCGCGCGACTGCAGATAGCCGCCACGACCCGTGGCCGCGTCCGAGACGAATTCGTCGATGAATTCGCGCAGGCCCGGGGTCACGCCGACATTGGCCTTCTTGACGTAGATGAACAGCGACCGCGACAGCGGGTAGGAGCCGTCGGCGATGGTCTGGGCGGTCGGGCGCAGGCCGTTGACCGTGGCGCCCTTCACCTTGTCCATGTTCTCCTCGAGGAAGGAGTAGCCGAACACGCCGAGCGCGCCCGGGGTCTTGGTCAGGGTGCCGACGATGGCGTTGTCGTTCTCGCCGGCGTCGATCCAGCCGTCGTTGCGCAGCGGGTCGACCAGTTGCTTGAACTTCTTCTCATTGTCCGAGCGGATGGCGTCGGCGGTCGGGAACTTGCGGGCCCCGGCCTCGATGGCCAGTTCGACGAAGGCGTCGCGGGTGCCCGAGGTGGGCGGCGGGCCATAGACCTGGATGCGGTTGCCGGGCAGGCCGGCGCCGACGTCATCCCAGTTCTGATAGGGGTTCTTCACGAAGGCGCCGCCCTTCAGCACCTGGGCGGCGAGGCCCAGATACAGGTGCTCGACCTTGAAATTGTAGTCCGCGCCGTCCTTGTCGGTGGCGATGACGATGCCGTCGAAGCCGATCTTGATCTGGACGATGTCCTTGACGCCCTTTTGAGCGCAGGCGTCGAATTCGGCCCGCTTCATCGGACGCGAGGCGTTGGCGATGTCCGGGAAGCCTTCACCGGTGCCCGAGCAGAACAGCTTGATGCCGCCGCCGGTGCCCAGGGATTCGATCTTGGGGGCCTTCTTGCCGGTCTTCTTGGCGAAGTTCTCGGCCACGCGGGTCGAGAACGGGAACACGGTCGACGAGCCGGCGGCCCAGACGTAGTCGCGAGCGGCGTTGGCGCCGGTGGCCATGGCCAGGACCGCCGTGGCGGCCGCCATGCCGAGGATCTTCTTCATCAGAATTCTCCGAATGCGAAAGGGAAACCGGACGCGGCGGCGTGCGCCGCGTCCGGTCGCGTCTTAGAAGTCGAGTTGGGCGCGCAGCTGGAACTGCTTGATCTTGATGTCGTTGTTGGCGCCGAAATTGTCCGCCTTGCCGTCCGTGTAGTTGGCTTGGAAACGGACATAGCCGGTGGGGTAGTAGTTCGCGCCGAGGGTGACGGCGGTGTACTTGCCCGACAGCGAGGTCGCCGGCTTGACCGTCTGCTTGTCGTAGGCCTCGGTCAGGTCGGCGATGTCGTAGCGCAGGGCCAGCTCGACGCCGCCCATGCCGCCGGCGGTGATCGGGTTGAGGATCTTCGGACGGCCGAACTCGCCGGTCACCGAGTTGTAGTTGCGCATCTCGCCGGTCGGCCAGAAGCTGACGAACGCGTAGCCGGCCTTGATGGTCGGGTCGCCGCCGGCCGTGGCCGCGTTGGTCACCAGGCGATCGACCTTGATCGACGAATATTCGCCCTGGACCGACAGGTTGTTGTGCACCCAGGCGGCTTCGGCCGACAAGGTGTTGTCCTTGTTGCCGATCGCGCCGGAGGTGAAGTAGCGGCCCGAGTCGCCATAGTTGGTGTTCGGACGGCTGGCATAGGCGAAGGCGCCCTCGTCGCCATGGTTGCGATAGCGGGCCGACACGGCCACGTGCAGCTTGGTGGTGTCGGAGAAGATCGGCGCGTAGTGGATGCGACCGGTGACGGTCAGGCGTTCCTTCGAACCCGGATTGGCCGTCGCGGTGTTGTTGACGTCGGCGCTGTTCAGCTGGTTGCCCTGGACGGCGCCGGTGACGCTCCAGTTCGGGCCGGTCTGCTTGGCGACGACGCCCAGCAGATAGGTGTCGGGACCCAGGTCACCGTAGGGGCCGCGGTCCATGAAGGTGGTGAAGCGGGTCGAGGTCAGGTTCTCGAGGCCGGCGGCCTTGACGTTACCGAACAGGATGCTGGCGGTCTCGGTCGGCTTGAACTCGATGACCACGTCGTCCCACGACGGCGAGCCGCCGTTCACCCAACCGCCTTCGGCCTTATAGGCGAAGTAGTTGTTCAGCTTGCCCTCGACGCCGAGGAAAACCTGACGGCCCCGGACGTTGCTGGTCTTGTAATCGAAATTGGGGCCCTGACGATTGATGTCCTGGAACACCGCGTCGACCAGGATGCGGCCGCGCACCTTGAACGCCACGTCGTCGTTCGAGAACTGCGGCCCGCCGCTCCACTTGACGCCCAGGTCCTGGGCTTGGGCCGAGACGCCGAGGCCGAGCGCGAGCACGACGCCCAGCGCCGATCCGCCGACCAGCGAGATCTTGTTCCGCATGTGAGAATTCCCCTTCAGGCTTTTGCCCCTGTCCCGTCCGGATCCGGACCGGGAATAGGAGCGCCTTAACGAGGTCGCGTGACGGTTCCGCCACTGATTTGTGACAGCCCGGCGACAAGTGTTTTCAAGGGGTTAATGGCGGTTCTCTGTGGCTCCGCGGCCACAGACAGCCGAGCTTAGAGCAGACGTGTACGGATCACCTGCGACAGCAGGTCGATCATCGAAACCGCCGCCACGATGACCAGGACGATGCAGCCGGTCTGGCCGTATTCGAAGCCGTTGATCGAATCCAGCAGCACCTGGCCGATGCCGCCGGCCCCAATCAGGCCCAGCACCGTGGCCGAGCGGCTGTTGGATTCGAAGCGGTAGAGGGCGTAGCTGGTCCACAACGGGGCCACCTGCGGGATCACCCCCCAGACGATCTCCTGCAGCGGCACGGCGCCGGTGGCGCGCACGCCCTCGACCGGGGCCTTGTCGATCGACTCGACGGCCTCGGCGAACAGCTTGGCCAGCACCCCGCCGGTGTTGAACATCATCGCCATCACCCCGGCGAACGGGCCAAGGCCCACGGCGGTGATGAAGATCAGCGCCACCACCAGGTCGGGCAGCGAGCGGACCAGGTCGAGCAGGCGGCGGACCGGCTGCTGGATCCACACCGGGGCGATGTTGCGCGCCCCCGCCAGGCCCAGCGGGATGGCCACCACGATGGCCAGGGCCGTGCCCCACAGCGCCATCTGGATCGTCTGCCACATCTTGGCGATGTACAGGCCCCAGTCCATCGACAGGAACAGCGCCTGGTCATGGAACGGCGCGATCAGGTCGCGGCCGAACACCCGCATATTGCTGGAATCGCTGAACAGCTTGGAGAACTTGCCGATCTCGGCCGACTGGAAGCTGACGACCAGCAGCACCGCGACGCCGCCCCACAAGCCGAGATCGAACAGCCGCGCCGACAGCGGCTTTTGCGGGGGCTGAAGGTCGGCGGCGGCCATCGGGCTCAGTTCGCCTCGACCGGGACGCCGGCCTTGGCGTCGCGGGCCAGGCGTTCGGCCTTGATGGCGTCCAACGCCGTCTGGGCCTGGGCGATCTTGGCCGCGTCGCCGGCCTCCTTGGCCAGGCCCAGGGTCTCGGTGGCCTCCATCTCGCGCACCACCAGCAGGTGGCTGTTATCGGCGGCCTTGAAGCCGCCCATGCTCAGCCGGGCCAGGTTGGCGCGCTGTTGGGCGGCGACCGGGGTGTCGCCCTGGCCGTAGGTGAGGAAGAACTGCCGCAGCTTCTCCTTGACCACCGGGTCGAGGTCCTTGCGCCAGACGATCGGATCCTCCGGCAGGGTCGGCGACTCCCAGATCACCCGCACCTTCTTGGCCTGGGCCGAGCCCTTGTAGGCGTTGAGCTTGAGGGCGGTGGTGTTGTTGGTCGAGGCGTCGAGCTTGCCGTTGGCCACCGCGAACAGGTTGGCGTCGTGGCTGGCGCTGAGCACGGTCTTGAAACAGCTTTCCGGCTTGATGCCGCGCGGCACGAACACATAGGTCATCGGCGCCAGGGTGCCCGAGGTCGACTTCTTGTCGCCCATGCCGAAGTTCAGGGTCTTGTCGCACTTGAGCAGGCCGTCCAGAGTCAGCTTGCTGGCGGCCGGCACGATGATCACCGACTTGTAGCCGTCGGTCCCCGACGGGTCGAAGGTGCGGGCGAACACCTCGCCGCCCGAGCGGCGCACCGCCTCCAGGCCCGACTGGTTGGAGAACCAGCCCAGGTCGGTCTGCTTGAAGCGCATGGCCTCGATCAGCGACGAATAGCTGCCCGAGAAGAACGGCTTCACCTTCAGGCCGGTGGACGCCTCCATGTCGGCCAGGATCGGCTTCCAGTAGCTCTCCATGTTCTGGGCCGACTCGGTCGACAGGATCGAGAAGGTCACCGTGTCCTGGCCCTTGGCCGGCGCGGCCGGCTGGCCGCAGGCGCCCAGGGCGAGGAGGGCGGCGGCGAGGCCCACGGCGAGGCGGCGGCTGATCATTGTGGAGCTCCTTCCCAGAACACGTCTTCGAATTCCGGGCCGTAGATGTCGATGAGTTTGTCGCGGCTGAGGCCGTCGGTGGGGCCGTCATAGACCTTGCGGCCGGCCTTCAGGGCCACCACCCGGTCGCAATAGCGCAGGGCGTAGTCGACCTGGTGCAGGGTGACGACGACGGTGAGGCCGTCGCTGCGGTTCAGATCGCGCAGGATCTCCATGACCTTGCGGGCCGAGACCGGGTCGAGCGAGGCCACCGGCTCGTCGGCGAGGATGATCTTGGCCTTCTGCACCAGGGCCCGGGCGATGGCGCCGCGCTGCTGCTGGCCGCCCGACAGGGTGTTGGCCCGCTGGCCGGCATAGTCGGCGACCCCGACCCGGCTGAGGGCGGCCATGGCCGCCTGCTGGGTCTCGCGCGGCCACAGGCCCAAGAGGCCGCGGACCACGCCGATCCGGCCCAGCGAGCCGAGGGCGACATTGGTGAACAGCGATAGCCGGCCGACCAGGTTGAACTGCTGGGCGATGAAGCCGATGCGGATACGGGCGTCGCGCACCTTGTCGCTGACCTTGCCGCGGGCCTGGACCGCCGCCCCGAAGGCCGAGATGGCGCCGTCGCCGGCGTCGATGGTCTGCAGGCCGTCGATCGAGCGCAGCAGCGTGGATTTGCCGGAGCCGGACGGGCCGATCAGGGCGATCATCTCGCCCCGGGTGACGTCCAGCGAGACGGAATCGAGGGCCCGCCGCGACCCGAAGGTCTTGGATGCCGCGCGAATGGAGAGGACAGGGTCCGACGTCATGGTCGGGGCGAATCCTTAACGTGCTTTCCCGCGGAGTAAAACGCGTTCGTCCAATGCCGCAGCTTGGCGAAGCATTTGTGACGCCGCGGCGCATCGTCCGCCGGAGCCGCGGCTGCAATTGTCACTTTACAAAGGGGGGTAAGGTCCCTATTTCCCTCGCTTCCGGCGGACCCGAAGTCCTCATAAGCGCTGCTAACGCCGGCCTGGGTTTAACTTTTGCAGGGGTCTACGTGCATTGCACACGTACCATAACCCCCTGGACCTGGTCCGTGAGCGGTCCCCGGAACGTCCTGTCGCCCTCGTGCGACCGGATGCGGTGGCGGTAGCGGCGCGCTGGTTCCAGGCTGAATTCAAAGGCGACGTCTTTTACGCGGTGAAGGCCAATCCTTCGCCGTGGGTGATCCGCACGCTGGCGGAGAGCGGCGTCCGTTCGTTCGACGTGGCCTCGATCCCCGAGATCGAGCTGGTGGCGCGACACGCCCCCGGCTCGCGCATGGCCTTCATGCACCCGGTGAAGAGCCGCGCCGCCATCTCGACCGCCTATTTCGACCACGGCGTCCGCACCTTCTCGCTCGACACCCATGAAGAGCTGGCCAAGATCCTCGACGCCACCGGCCAGGCCAAGGACCTCAACCTGATGGTCCGCATGGGCGTGTCGGCCGAGGGCGCGGCCTATTCGCTGTCGGGCAAGTTCGGCGTCGAGCCGCACAACGCCCCGGCCCTGCTGCTGGCCGCCCGACGCGCCACCCAGGATCTGATGGGCGTGTCGTTCCACGTCGGCAGCCAGTGCATGCGCCCCACCGCCTATCAGGCGGCGATGTCCCAGACCTCACGCGCCCTGGTGCGGGCCGGGGTGCTGGCCGACGTCGTCGATGTCGGCGGCGGCTTCCCATCGATCTATCCCGGCATGGTGCCGCCCGACATGGCCGACTATCTGGCGGCCATCGATCGTGGCTTCTCGGAGATGATGGTCCACGAGACCACCGAGCTGTGGTGCGAACCCGGCCGGGCCCTGGTCGCCGAGGCCTCGTCGCTGCTGGTCAAGGTCGAGCTGAAGAAGGGCGACGCGCTCTATCTGAACGACGGCTCGTACGGCTCGCTGTTCGACGCCGCCCATATGAAGTGGCCCTTCCCGGTCAAGCTGTACCGCAAGAACGGCGAAGTCGTCGAAGAGGCTCTGCGCCCCTTCCGCTTCTACGGCCCGACCTGCGACAGCGTCGACCACATGCCCGGCCCCTTCTACCTGCCGGAAAGCGTCGACGAGGGCGACTACATCGAGATCGGCATGCTGGGCGCCTATGGCGTGGCGATGTCGACCCGCTTCAACGGCTATGGCGAGACCGACACCGCCCAGGTTTCGGACGCGCCGATGGCCTCGATGTACGGCCTGGCCAAGCGCTCGATCCCCACCCATCGCGTCGACGCCGACGAGCGCAAGGTCGTCCGCTTCTCGCGGCCGAAGGGCGCGGCGGGCAAGCGCAAGAAGCGTCGTTAAACCGACGCCCATTTTGAGTTAGAACCGCGATTAAGCGCCCGGCGTTCTCGACGTCGGGCGTCCTCGCGGTTTCGCCACCATCGGTCGCTCCGTCCCGGTGAATGGTCTGATTGACGACGGGCGCTCCTCCCAAAGGGAAACCCTCAAGATGAACGCTCCCGTTCCGACCAACACCAAGGCCGAACTGCTGGCCAACACCGTCGAGCACATCGACATCAGCACCTTCGACGCCCGGCCGATCATCGACGCCATGCGCAAGATGAGCTTCTCCAGCCGCGACACCGCCCGCGCCGCCGACATCCTCAACATGGCGCTGACCGACAAGACCTGCTCGCCCTGGCTGATCCTGGCCGGCTCGACCTCGGCTGGCGGCTGCATGCACGTCTATCGCGACATGGTCCGCAACGGCATGATCGACGCCGTGGTCGCCACCGGCGCCTCGATCGTCGACATGGA